>NZ_JBFTNR010000239.1:0-5345 GCF_056665995.1 Stenotrophomonas sp. 05L44_2 | reverse complement strand
GCTCAGAACGACTCGGGCCGCAGCACGACATAAACAAGATAGGCGGCGGCAACCAGCACCAGCACGCCACACAGCAACGACAGCCAGGGGGACATGGAATTTGAGACCTGGTGGAACCCCTCCACCTCAGGCCGTCATCGTCGTCCCCGCCCCCATAAACGCACTACGCGCCGGACAGGGCCGACGCGTAAAGAGTGCATAAATTCCAGGGTCCAGGCCGTAACCCGGCAAGCGGCAGCGCCGGGCCATGCCGGGCGAACAGCGCGCCGCTCAACCCGCCGGGGTCTGTGCCGGCACGTCCACCGGCGCCAATCCCTTCAGCTGCCGATAGCGCTGCAGGCTGCTTTCGATTTCGACCTTCAATGCCTGCTGCTGCTGTTCGAAACTGGCCAGCAGCCGTTGCTGCGACTGCAGCTGCGCATGGCGCTGGCCGATCGCCTGGGCCTGCTTGTCGGCCACCTTGCCGCCGGCCAGTTCGCGGTCGCCGGCGGCAGCAAGCAGGGCCACCAGCGATTCGCGCAGGCTGGCCACGTTGTACTGGGCGGTCTTGAGGTTGTTGTCGAGCACCTCCTGGCGCTCGGCGAACACGCGCCGCAGCGCATTCTCATCACCGTAGGTGGTCAGCATCGCCTGTTCGGTACGCTGCCGGGTCTGCTCGGCCATCTGATCCAGCTGGACCTGCGCCGCCGCCGTGCTGGCGGCAGCGCGTTCCTCATCGCTCAACGCGCGCTGCACCTGCGCGTTGCGCAGGCCGCTGTTGGCGCTGAACTCATCACGGGCGTGGTTGACCGCATCGGCCGGCAGCGCGTCGCTGCAGATCCGCTCCTTGCCCTCGTTCCAGCAGTACAGCTTCTTGTCTGCGGCCTTGCCGCTGGACTGTGCCAGCAGCGTCTGCGGCATCACCAGCAGCAGGCTGGCAGCAACGATGGCAGGAACTCGGAACATGCGACCTTCCCCCTGATGGTCAGCGCGTGGAACGGACGCCGTACTGGGCGCGATAGGCCTCCAGCGGCTGCCGGTAGCCTACAAGTTCCGGATTTCCGGACGCGAAATCAAGCAGGTCGGCCAGCGTCGCCACGGCGATCACCGGGATGCCGGCCTCTTCGGCCACGGCCTGTGCGGCGGAGCGATGGTCGCTGTCCGAGGCGATCTCCTGGCGGTCCAGGGCCACCACGATGCCGGCCGGAATACCGCCCGCAGCGCGGATGATCGCCAGCGCCTCGCGGATGGCGGTGCCGGCGGTGATCACGTCGTCGACGATCAGCACGCGCTTGCCGGTCATGTCGGCGCCGATCAACTGGCCGCCTTCACCATGGTCCTTCACTTCCTTGCGGTTGAACGACAGCGGCAGATCGCGGCCACGCTGGGCCAGCTCGCAGGCCATTGCGGTGGCCAGCGGAATGCCCTTGTAGGCCGGGCCGAACACCACGTCGTACTTGATCCCGGTGGCGTCGATGGCGTCGGAATAGCACGCCCCCAGCTGCGACAGCAGGGAACCGGAGTCGAAACGGCCGGCGTTGAAGAAATAGGGGCTCAGCCGGCCGGACTTGAGGGTGAACTGGCCGAAGCGCAGGGCGTCGGCGGTCAGGGCCAGCTGCAGGAAACGGTGACGGTGGTCGCTCATCAAAACTCGATTCATCTTCATTTGGAGCGCAAATCCTAATCCAGCTGGGCTTTCTGCGCTCGTCCGGCCCCTTCACGCAGGTATCCGCAGCTGCCCCCGCGGGCTGCTCAGCCCGGCAGGCAACCGGTATGCTTGCCCGGTTTCCCGCCGTAGGTTCTTCCGCATGCGCATCATCAGCTTCAACGCCAATGGCATCCGCTCGGCCGCCACCAAGGGCTTCCTCGACTGGTTCCGTGGCCAGGACGCCGACGTCCTCTGCATCCAGGAGACCAAGGCCCAGGAAGACCAGCTGACCGACCCGATGTTCCGCCCGGACGGCCACCATTGCTTCTACCGCGATGCCATCACCAAGAAGGGCTACAGCGGCGTGGCGATCTACAGCAAGCGCGAACCGGACCAGGTCATCACCTCGCTGGGCTGGGCCCCGTTCGACGACGAAGGCCGCTACATCGAGGCCCGCTTCGGCAACCTCAGCGTGGTCTCCTTCTATATCCCGTCCGGCAGTTCGGGCGACCTGCGCCAGGGCTTCAAGTTTGAAGTGATGGAGTGGCTGCGGCCGATCCTCGAGGAATGGGCGCGCAGTGGCCGCGACTACGTGCTGTGCGGCGACTGGAACATCGTTCGCTCGGCGCTGGACATCAAGAACTGGAAGTCCAACCAGAAGAACTCCGGCTGCCTGCCCGAGGAACGCGACTGGCTCAATGCCCTGTGTGCCGACCATGGCCAGGCCACCGATGTGGGCGCAGGTCGCGGCTGGGCCGATGCCTACCGCCTGCTCAACCCGACCGGCGAGGACTACACCTGGTGGAGCAACCGTGGCGCCGCCCGCGCCAACAACGTTGGTTGGCGCATCGACTACCAGTTCATCACCCCGGGCCTGCGTGACCGCCTGCGCAGCTGCTCGATCTACCGCGACCAGCGCTTCTCCGACCACGCGCCGTTCATCGTGGACTACGACCTGTGACCGAGGCTGCCAAGCCTGCCGGTTACAAGGGCTGGGCCGGCATCAAGCGTGCGTTCGGTACGCCCTCGGCGCTGACCATGGCCCTGCTGGGCTTCGGTAGTGGCCTGCCGTTCCTGCTGATCGCCTCGCAGACCCTGTCCACCCGTCTGCGCGATGTCGGCCTCGATCTGGGCAGCATCGGCCTGATCAGCCTGGCCAGCTTCTTCTACCTGCTCAAGTTCGTCTGGGCACCCCTGCTGGATCGCTACGCGTTTCCGTTGCTGGGGTTCCTCGGTCGCCGCCGCTCGTGGCTGCTGGTCTCGCAGATCCTGGTGCTGGTGGGCCTGGTGGCACTGGCGTTCGTGCGGCCAGAGCAGGGCGTGTGGCCGCTGGTGGCCTGGGTACTGGTGGCATCGTTTGCAGGTGCCACCCAGGATTCAGTGGTCGACGCCTACCGCATCGAGATCGCGCCGCAGACCGCGCAGGCCGCGTTGGCCGCCACGTACACGCTGGGCTATCGCATCGGCCTGATCCTGGCCGGTGCCGGCGCCTTGTACCTGGCACAGTTCGAAGGCTGGATCATTGCCTATCTGGCCATGGCCGCACTGATGATCCTGCCGATCATCACCACGCTGTTCTGCCGCGAACCGGAGCGCCCGGCCAACGCCGTGCAGCGCCGCATCGACATTGCCGAAGCGTTCGTACAGCCGATCACCAGCTTCTTCACCCGCAACGGCATGGCACTGGCGCTGGCGCTGCTGGCGTTCGTCGGGTTCTTCAAGTTTCCCGACCAGGTCATCGGCGTGATGGCCGGACCCTTCTATCTCGATTCGGGCTTCGACAAGGCCGACATCGCTACGGTCTCCAAGCTGTTCGGCGTGTGGATGGGTATTGGTGGGGCGTTCCTTGGCGGTATCGCCGTCGCCGCCTTCGGTTTCCGCCGGATGCTGCTTGTCGCGGCGCTGGGCGTGGCCCTGTCGAATCTGGCCTTCCTGCTGATGGCGCACAATCCCGGGCAGTTGTGGGCGTTCTACGCCGCGCTCAGCGCCGACAACCTGTTCCAGGGCTTTGCCGGCACGGTGCTGGTGGCTTTCATGTCTTCGCTGACCGATCGCAACTTCACCGCAACCCAGTATGCCCTGCTGGTATCGCTGGCCAACCTGCCGGGCAAGTTCGTCGGCGGCGTTTCCGGTTACATCGTGGAGGCCACCTCGTACAGCACCTTCTTCATGCTCAGCGCCGTCACGGTGGTGCCCACCATGCTGCTGCTGGCCTGGCTGTGGCCACGCATCGTTGATCGTGGGCCGTCTCCCGCCGCCTGATTGCCTGTGTGCGCTTACTGCGGGATGATCGCCCCGACGCGCCGAGGGGGCGGTGCCTTGCGAACGGGGAAGTGAGCATGGCCGACGTAGTGCTGCGGGACCTGGACCCGCTGCTGCTGGAACGCATCAAACGGGTCTCGGTGGCCCGTGGCTGGACCCACGAACAGACCTGCGCGGTCCTGCTGGAGCAGGGCCTGTTCAGCAGTGAACTGGAGGTCCGCTCCGGCTTCGGCGATCCCGAAGTCGACGCGCTTTCCGACGCGATCGCCGCACTGCAGGCGCTGCCGGCCGGCCAGGGCTTCGATTGATCTGATGTCGGGTCGCCGGGCATGGCCCGGCGGAGCCCGGCGGATGGCGTCACCTCACGCCGGATGGATCGCCCCGAGAATCCGCGGCCCCGTCGCCCCGGTCACGCTCGGCAGGTTGCCCGGCAGCCCGTCCATCGTCCGCTGCGCCAGCCAGGCAAACCCCATCGCCTCCACATACTCCGGGTCCAGCCCGTGCAGCGCCGTGGACTCCACCACCACGCCCGGCAACCGCGCCGCCAGCCGCCGCATCAACTGCGTATTGCGCACGCCACCGCCGCACACCAGCACCCGCCGGGTGTGCGGCTGCTGGGCCAGCAGCGCATCAACCACCGTCGCCGCGGTCAGCTCCAGCAGTGTCGCCTGCACATCTGCTGCGGCGAACTGGCCTTCCTCCATGTGTGCTTCGRCCCACGGCAGGTGGAACTGCTCGCGCCCGGTGCTCTTGGGCGGCGGCAGCGCGAACCACGGATCCGCGCGCCAGCCGGCCAGCAGGCTGTCATCCACCGCACCGCTGGCTGCGTAGGCGCCGTCAGCATCGAAGCTGCGCCCGGTATGGCGTTGGCACCAGGCATCCATCAGCGCGTTGGCCGGGCCGGTATCGAAGCCACGCACGACGCCCTCGCGGGGAATCAGGGTCAGGTTGGCGATCCCGCCCAGGTTCAGCACCGCACGGTCCTCATCGGCCGCACCCAGCATGTCCAGGTGGAAAGCCGGCATCAGCGGCGCTCCATGGCCACCGGCGGCAACGTCACGGCGGCGGAAATCGCACACGGTGGTGATGCCGGTCAGCTCGGCGATGCGGTTGCCGTCACCCAGCTGCACGGTGAAGGCCGGGTCGGCCAACGGTCGATGGCGCACCGTCTGCCCGTGCGAGCCGATGGCTCGTACCTGCGAACGGTCGACACCGGCTTCTTCCAGCAGCTGGTTGGCGGCGGCGGCGAAGCTGATCGCAATCCGCGCGTCCAGTTCGCCCAGCTCCTCCAGCGACTGCAGCGGGCCGCCTTCGCCGAGGGCCACCAGCCGCGCCCGCAGCACCGGCTCCCAGCGGGCGGTCAGCCCGTGCACGAAGCGGCACCCCCCATCGGCCGGGAACTGCACCAGCGCGGCATCGATGCCGTCAGCGCTGGTGCCCGACATCAGGCCCAGGT
>NZ_JBFTNR010000238.1:0-5352 GCF_056665995.1 Stenotrophomonas sp. 05L44_2 | reverse complement strand
GCTTCATCTCCCGCGAGCGCTTGGCGTACTGCTTGCGCAGCTTCAGCACTTCGTCGCCGACCAGCTTCTCCACCGCACCGGTGGCCAGATAGCTCTCCTGCGCCTGCTGGCCCTGCTGGAACGCCTCTTCCGGGGTGATCCCCTGCGCGGTCATCTGCACGGCGATCTGCCGACCCACCTCAATGGCGTCCTGCTCGGCCTGCTGCTGGATGCCAGCCATGACCTGCTCGTCGGACTCGATGATGTCCCGCAGCTGCTCGGGCGTCGGCATGCGATGCGCCGGGCCGGGCGACACGTCGAAGTCCGGATTGCGGGCGTAAAGGAACGCCTCCTGGATATCGATGTAGGTACCGATCAGGTTCGCGTCGACCAGGAACCCGGAATCCCCTCGCGCCTGGCGCCGGTCCTTTACGTACTGCTGCCGGGCGTCCTTGTCGAACTCGCGGGCCTGCTCGAAGCGCTCCATCCAGCGCCTTACGTCAGCCTGCATGCGGCTGATCTGCTTGGCGCGCGCCGGATCGGGATCAGCGGCGGCCGCGATCCCGGTTTCGAGTGCTGCGATGGGTTGGTCTGCCATGGTCGGGCCGGTGTGCGAACTGCCCCCAAGGTGCCCGGTCTGCCAGAGGCATCAACGGTAGTAGCGTTCCCGCTTTTCCTCGTCGCCGCGGTCTTCCCGCTCCCTCGCTGCGTACCAGGGATCGGTGAACGGCTTGGGCGGCTTGCGCTTGGCCACGGCCGGTTTGGACGCTGGCACCATGTCGGCGATACCACGGCCCAGCAGGCCGCACACGTCCACGCCATCATCGAACCGTGCGCGCGGGAAGTTGACCAGCAGGTCTATCAGCCGCTTCACCAGTGGATTGCCACGCGGGAAGCGCACCCTGCCCTCCTTCACCAGCGCCCGGAACGCCTGGACCTTGGCCACCTTGTCGCCAATGTGCGGCAGGTACTCGTAGTTGGCGAACATGCTGTCCTCCTTCTGCAGGAGGCGCCGCACTGGCTTGACCGCGTTTTCCTGGCCACCGACCTCGCCGAACCACCACAGCGGCTTGTGCTGCCTGATCAAGGACAGCTGGGCCGCGACGCTCTTGTCCAGTTCGACCTGCTGCGCCCACCAGTCCACGATCCACAGCACGCTCAGGCCGTCGGGCCGGGAGCTGCCATCATCCAGCCCCACCACACCATGCTCGGTGTAGTCCGGTTCGGACTTCTTCTCCAGGTCCCGCTCTGTGACCGCGAAGTCGCTCGCGCCGTACTTCTTCAGCCGCGCCGGCAGCTCCTCCGGGTCATACCAGAGGTCATCGAAGTCACTCAGGTTGAACTGGTTGCCCGACTCGGCCTTGGGCCGGCCCTGATACAGACTGGCCCAGGTGCGGGCCTTGGCCTTGTACTGCGCCCAGTGCTCGGGCGAGAACCACTCGGGCCACAGGTACTCGCCGATCTTGCGGCCGAGCGGGTCGTCGGCGCGGTCAGCCTGCGCGGGGATGCACAGAACCTCCCACACTTGGCCATCGCGGCACTGGATCGGGCCGGACTCGCCGTCCCAGTCCTCAGGCAGGATCGAACCGGCCAGGTCTTCGGGGTGCCATCGGGTCTGGATGAGAATGATCGACGCGCCAGGCTTCAAGCGGGTCAGCAGGTCGTCGTCGTAGGCAGCGCGGGTGCTCGCCTGAATCGTCGGACTGTCAGCCTCAGCACGGCCGGCTACCGGGTCATCGATGATGAGGGCATCGGCACGGGCAGAGGTCACGCCGCCCAGGATGCCGGCGGCCAGCAGCCCCGAGTCGTTGGTCAGCTCCCACTCGTCCACCGCGGCGCTGCCATCGCGCAGCATGGTTGGCCGCTCCCAGATCGAGGCGTACTCGGGACTGGAACAAATGGCGCGACACCGCTTGGACGATCGATAGGCCGGCTTGGCCGCGTAGCTCGTGCTGATCACCTTGAAGCCCGGCCACTTGCCCATGGCCCAAGGTGGCGCAACGACACCTGCATAGGTGGACTTGGCCGAGCCTGGCGGCATGAACACCATCAGCCGCCCCATGGGCTTGCGCAGGCATTCCTCCACCTTGTCCAGCAGCAGCTCGTGGTGCTGGGCCAGCGGCAGGCGCTCGGCATCGCCGCACACCCAGCTGCTGGGGTCATCATCCACCGGGGCGCCAGGGATCGGGATCGACAGCGCGAAGGCTTTCAGAGATTCGCGGGAGCGGCGGCGGCGCAGTAGCTCAGCAGCAGCTGCAGCAGGGCTGAGCTTGGCGCGGCCATCAGCCACCGGCGGCGCCCTTGCCTGCCGYAATGGCCAGCAGCTCGGCCTCCGTCATCTCGGTGGCCTTGCGCAGGTCCACGCCGCCTGAGTGCTCGATCTCGCGCCGGTTCGTGTATGCCCCGCCGGTCTCCTTCGCCGCCTGCTCCAGCAGCTGAGCCGCCAGCGCCATGTTCTTCATGCTCTCGGCCTTGGTGGCCATGCGATCGAGGGCTCGCAGCCGGAAAGCTCGATTGGCGATAGGAATGTTGACCGTCTCCTCCTTGAACCTGGCCCGGGACTCGTGGAACAGGGTCACCCACTTGGCGCCAAGGTCGCGCCCGGCGAACTTCGTGGGGTCGTGGCTCTCGGCCTGTTGGCGACTGATCTCCGTGTTGAACTGCGTTCTGACGGCCTCAACCACCTGAGAAGGCGTGTCGAAGCAGGCCAGAGACTGGACGATGAAGGCTTTGATGTCGGAACTCAGCGCTGCCATTGCGGCTCACCTGTCATAAGGGGTCGCAGATCAGGAGGCGCGCTGGAGGCACGTCCCACAGGCGTGAGCCACGTCCGCAACGGCCACTTCGGGCTTGCTGCTGGCGGCTTCCACCATCTGCTGTACTTGGGCACTTGGGCCATACCGACGGACGACGCCCACGAACTCCTCAACGTCGTGGCCGCGCATCTCCAGCGCTGGCAGGCCGTCCTTGCCGAACTTGGGCGCCCCGTACGAATCCTTGGCCTGGGCGATGTGGTACAGCTCGTGTTCGATCAGGGCGCAGAACTCGGCGTCGCTGCAYTGGCTGCAGTAGTCGGCCGCCAAGGTGATGACGAACGACGGCACCCGGCCGAACCAGTCGACCATCTGCCGTTCCATCCGGCCACGCTTCCAGCCTCCGGCCATGAACATGACCTGCTCGGCCTGGCCGATGACCGCCTTGCCCTGCTTGGTGAAGGCCGTTTCGGCCCACAGCACGCCTATGTCGGCGTCCTGCAGGTGGTAGTGATCCGGGTTGGTCAGCGCGCCATCCTCGGACAGGATCTGCTCGCATACCCACGCCCATACCGCCTCGGACGGGACGAACCGCGCCCACGGGTGTTCGAAGTCCACCGACAGCAACTCCCCTGGCGGCATTGGCCTGTTGACCGTGCTGGCCTTGGGCTGCTTACCCGCCATTGGCAGCCTCTGCGACCCTCAGCCGCTCCAACACCTTGGGCAGGCGCTGGATCAGATCCTCGACCACGGCAATGTCATCTGCAAGGAATGCGTCGCGGGCGGCCTTCTCTGCCGCTTCCCGCTCCATCTGCTCTCCGACAGTCTTGGCGATGTACCGCACTCCAGCGATGATCTGCCGATCACGTGCAGGGCTGAAACCAGTCCAGCGACGGATTACCTCGTCCACATCTCCACCAGCGCGAACACAATCGGCAGCGTCCTTGGTCAGGCGCTCTTTCTCGGCATTGGTGAGCAGGTCATCCACGATCCACCTCCGCCTGCAACCGCACCTGCCCCTGCCGGGTGATGCCGAAGCGCTCGCCCTGCTCCTGCGCGTAGCCGTGGCTCACCAGCGAGTCCAGCAGCGAGTCGCCGCCGCGGTGGTGGTCGCGCCACTCCTGGCGGGTCAGGCTGAACTGGGCGGCCAGGTGCTGCAGGCCCTGCGTGATCGGGTCCAGAGTCACGGCAGGGCCTCCTCGGTCCCACGGGCGATGAGTGGCACGGATCGGGGTTGCAGCCCCTCTCCGCCGCCGCAACGCGGCAACCCGTTCCCTCGGTGCTGGCTGTTGCCCACCTGCCAGCTGGGGCTACCGATTTCTCCCTCGGTAGACGGGCGCATGTAAGCGGTCACGCGGCACGCTCGGGCAGGCCGAACAGGTCCAGCTGCACAGGCATGGCGCGTTTCGGCGCCGGCGCGGTGGCGATGCCCAAGTGCTCGAAGATGTCCTCCAGCACGTTCGCTGCGGCCTCGGCCGTCACGCGCGGGAACCGGTACATGCCCACCAACCACGGCCAGTACGGAGAGCGCTCGCCCTTGCGGGCCATCTCCACGGCCACCGGCTTGTCCTCTTGCAAGACGAACGCCTGCGAGGTCTCCGGGTTGATGAGCAGGTAGCTGGCTACCGTGCATGCGCGTTGGTTCTCTGCGATTCGTGGAAGGATCAGTTCAAGGGCGCTCGCCGGGTTGATCGGGTCGACCACGCAAACCGCGCGTGGCTTCCAGACCTGCCGGAACGGAACACCCTCAGTTGTACCGGTGCGGCGCGGAGCATCAACGGACGCGGCCATCTTTCGACCTCCGGTGCGGGGTTGGGTTACCTGGCTCATTGGCTTGCCTTCCTGCGGTTGATCTCGCGGCGCATCAGCTGCGCCTCGGTCTTGAACGCGCGGGCCTCGTGTAGCACCTCGCGCATGTCGTAGCCCTTCCGGTGCAGGCTGAAGATCTCGGCGGCCAGAGCGTGGTCGAGGCGTGCAACCACCTCCAGCTCCGGCGTGGTGTACTGGCTGAAGGTCGGGCTCACGCTGCCCTCCTCGACTCGGGCGTTATGCCCGCCACGGTGACGGCCACACCCAGCGCAGCCCACGCGTGCRACTTGACGCCATAGGTTGCCCCCGGGGCCTTCTTGGTTCCTTGCGGGCCAAGCAGGTCCAGCAGCGCCTGACGGATGTTGGCGTCCTTGGCCTTGGTGCTGCCGCACAAGTGCAGCTTGACGTCTCGGCGATAGACCAGCCTCACGGCGTCCGGGTGCCGCCACACCTGCTGGAAGCGCCCGACCCACACGCAAGTCTCGAATACCTCCCGGCCTACGGCCATGCCGTAGCTGGCGATCATCTCAATTGCCAGCTGGTCCTCGCTGTAGCGGTTCCAGCCGGCCACTATGGCCAGCAGCTCATGGTTCGGAATCACACCAGATTCCAGAACACTGCCGCCCTGTAGCAGGCACCACCCGCTTTCCTCGGTGCCGGGATCGATGGCCATGATCCTCATGCCGCACTCCTCTGACCCAGCCGCTGCAGAGTCACGTTCAGGGCGGCCAGCTCGTCCATCTTCATGATGGTCCACATGCGTTTCTGCCCGTGGATCCCATTGAAGCTGCCCTGGTGGCAGTCCTTGCAG
>NZ_JBFTNR010000237.1:0-5357 GCF_056665995.1 Stenotrophomonas sp. 05L44_2 | reverse complement strand
GGTGAGGGCGCTTTGCTTGCGAAGCAATGCTTCGCGAGCGACCGAACGCCCAGCCGCCAGCGGCTGGGCCGGGCCCCGGAGGGGGACTTGCAGCGTCCCCTGCATGGCCCACCCGCCCGGCCAAGCGCGGCTTTTGCTTGTGAGCCTGACCGCCACGAGGGGCTCCGCCGTTGGCCGGACACCCCGCGACAAACCAGCACACGTGCGCAATCCCATCGAACGTCGGACAATGGAGTCCTTGGCGGCCCGCCACGCCGCCCCTCCCGCTTTCCGCTGCAAGGAACTCCCCCATGGCCGCCCGCAAGTCCTCCTCCCCCCTGATCGAAGTCACCGCCCGCCGCGGCCAGCCGCTGGGCATGGCACCGGCCACCTTCCTGCGTGACTTCTGGCAGAAACGCCCGCTGCTGATCCGCAATGCCTTCCCGGATTTCCAGACCCCGGTACAGCCGGAAGACCTGGCCGGCCTGGCCTGCGAAGAGGGCGTGCTGGCCCGCCTGATCGAGCACGACAAGGCCCAGGACGGCTGGCGCGTGCGCAGCGGCCCGTTCCAGGAAGACATCTTCCCCGCCCTGCCCGACCACGACTGGACCCTGCTGGTGCAGGACGTGGACAAATGGGACAAGGACGTGCGCGCCCTGATCGAACACTTCAGCTTCCTGCCGCGCTGGCGCATGGACGATGTGATGATCAGCTTCGCCGCTACCGGTGGCTCGGTCGGTGCCCATGTCGACCAGTACGACGTGTTCCTGCTGCAGGCCCACGGCCACCGCCGCTGGCAGATCGATGCCAGTGAATCGATCAAGGGCAAGCGCCCGCCGCTGGGCTTCCGCCCCGACGTGGAACTGAAGCTGCTGGAAGTGTTCAAGCCGACCCACGACTGGGTGCTGGCGCCGGGCGACATGCTGTACCTGCCGCCGAACGTGCCGCATCACGGCGTTGCCGAAGACCCGTGCCTGACGTTCTCGTTCGGCATGCGCGCACCGTCTTCGGCCGAGCTGATCAGTGACTACCTGGACACGTTGATCGCCGACGCCGACGAGAACATCCGCTACCAGGACGCCGACCTGAAGGCACCGGCCGACCCGAACGAGATCGACACCGTGGCGATGGCGCGGGTGATCACCGCGCTCAACGCCATCCGCATGAACGATCCGGACAAGCTGGGTGACTGGTTCGGCCGCTTCATCACCACCTACCGCGCCGCCGGCGAGGTGATGGCCCACCAGGCCGCGCCGCCACAGGAAGAAGTGCTCGAGGCCCTGCAGTCGGGCCTGCTGCTGCAGCGCCACCCGTGGGCGCGCCTGGCCTGGCGCCGGGCCAAGCGCGGTGCCAGCCTGTATGTCAGTGGCCAGGACTTCGCCCTGCCGGTCAAGGACGCGCAGCGCCTGGCAGGTGCCGAGCAGCTCGACGCCGCCGCCTACCGCGGTCTGTCCGACAAGGGCCGTGCGGTGGTCCAGCAGTTGCTGGTCGGCGGCGTGTTCCAGCTGATCGATCCGAACGAGGTGTACGCCGACGAGGAGGAAGCGGTGCTGGGTGAAGTGATCGAGGGCCACGAGCAGGTCGAGGTGATCGAGGCTGACTCGATGTCCGATGACGTCCATCTGGTGACCGTGCACGACGACGGTATTGAAGTGATCGTCAACTTCGATGACCACGACGAAGACGACAGCGACGCCGGCCGCGGCTGAGCCATGAGCCCGCTGCGGGTCCAGCAGGTCAGTCACGCCGAGGCCCACGTCGCCATCCACGACGTGCGCCAGCGGGTGTTCGTGCAGGAACAGGGCATCGACGCCGCCCTGGAGCGCGATGCCCTGGATCCGGTCTGTGCCCACGTGCTGGCGCTGGATGCCGACGGGCATCCGGTCGGCACCGGGCGGCTGGCGCCCGATGGCCGCATCGGCCGCATGGCGGTGCTGGCGGCGTATCGCGGCCACGGCATTGGCGAGGCCCTGCTTGAGGCACTGGTGCAGGCCGGGCGCCAGCTCGGCCTGGCCGAGCTGCACCTGCATGCGCAGCTGCCGGCACGCGACTTCTACGCCCGCCAGGGCTTCCTTCCGGAAGGCCCCGAATTCGAAGAAGCTGGCATTGGCCACCAGCAGATGCGGCGCCGCCTGCAGGCCGTTTCCGCCATCGACAGCCGCGCTGAAGCGGTGGCGATCACCACGGCGATCATCCACCGCGCCCGCCGTCGATTGTGGCTGCACAGCCGGCAGCTGGACCCCGGCCTGCTGGATGCGCCACCGGTACAGGCGGCCCTGCGCCGCTTCGTCACCGCCCGCCACGACAAGCAGCTGCGGGTGATCGTGCATGACGCCGCAGCCATCGCCAGTGCCGGTGCGCCGCTGCTGGCGCTGTTCCAGCGCCTTCCCAGTGTGATCCAGTTCCGCGAGGTCGCCGATCCGATCGATCGCGCCCTGGCCTCGGCCTGCCTGCTCAACGATGCAGGCGACTTCTACTTTCGTCTCATCGGCCATCGCCTCGACGGCGAATCGGCAATCGCGCTGCCGGCACGTTCGCAGCCGTTCGAGCAGCAATTGCAGCGTGTCTGGGACCGTTCGCGCGAATGCAGCGAATTGCGCGCACTCGGCATCTGACCGCGACCGGTGCGCTCAACCTGTCTGGGACCGACACCGGGGGACGCCCGATGCCCTCGTCGCTGCCCCTTCGTGTCCGGATGGGGGTACAATTTGGCCGTTTGAACGCGCCCGTGCATGGCTATTCATCTTCGTGCCGGGTCCTTCTGAAGCCATACCCCACAAAGCGAATCAGCACCCTCCATCGTGGACAATCAACTGAAGCAGTTTGCGCAATCTTCGCAACTCGCCGGCGGCAACGCCTCCTATGTCGAGGACCTGTACGAGCAGTACCTGGTYKCCCCGGATAGTGTCGAYCCMAAATGGAARACCTACTTCGACGGCTTCAAGGGCCGCGAAGCGGGCGACATTCCGCACTCGGCCGTCATTTCCCACATCGCGGACGCGGCCAAGGATGCGCTGAAAGCAGGCACCGGCACCGGTGCAGGCGATGAGCGCGAGCGCAATGTCGGTCGTCTGATCACCGCCTACCGTTCGCGTGGTCATCTGGACGCCCGCCTGGACCCGCTGGGCCTGGCCTCTCCGGTCAACACCCCGGACCTCGGCCTGCCCTTCCACAACCTGTCCGATGCTGACCTCAACAGCGAGTTCAGCACCGGCGGCGTGGGTGGCCAGCCGCGCATGAAGCTGCGTGACCTGCTGGCGCGCCTGAAGGCGACCTACACCGGTTCGATCGGTGCGGAGTTCATGCACATCTCCGAGGTCGAGCAGCGCCAGTGGATCTACAAGAAGCTGGAACTGGCAGGTGGCAACTACCAGCTGGACGCTGACACCCAGCGCCGCACGCTGGAGCGCCTGACCGCCGCCGAAGGCCTCGAGCGCTACCTGCACACCAAGTACGTCGGCCAGAAGCGCTTCTCGCTGGAAGGCGGCGACTCGCTGATCCCGATGATGGACACCATCATCCGCAGCGCCGGCAAGGATGGCGTCAAGGACGTGGTGATCGGCATGGCCCACCGCGGCCGACTGAACGTGCTGGTCAACACCCTCGGCAAGAACCCGCGCAAGCTGTTCGACGAATTCGAAGGCAAGTTCGAGCACGACGAGCACGCTTCGGCCGGCGATGTGAAGTACCACATGGGCTTCTCCGCCGACGTGGCCACCGAGGGTGGCCCGGTGCATCTGGCCCTGGCGTTCAACCCGTCGCACCTGGAAATCGCCGACCCGGTGGTTGCCGGCTCGGTGCGTTCGCGCCAGGAACGCCGCAAGGACACCGCACGCAAGCAGGTGATGCCGATCCTGATCCACGGCGACGCGGCCTTCTCCGGCCAGGGCGTGGTCATGGAGCTGTTCCAGATGTCGCAGGCCCGCGGCTTCGCCGTTGGCGGCACCGTGCACATCGTGGTCAACAACCAGGTCGGCTTCACCACCTCCAATCCGCAGGACACGCGCTCCACGCGCTATGCCACCGACGTGGCGAAGATGATTGCCGCCCCGGTGCTGCACGTGAACGGCGATGATCCGGAAGCGGTGGTGTTCGCCGCGCAGCTGGCGTTCGAGTTCCGCCAGAAGTTCGCCAAGGACGTGGTCATCGACCTGATGTGCTACCGCCGTTGGGGCCACAACGAGGCCGACGAGCCGGCGATCACCCAGCCGCTGATGTACCAGGTGATCCGCAAGCACGCCACCACCCGCGAGATGTACGCCGAGCAGCTGGAAAAGGCAGGCGTGATCGCCGCCGGCGCCGGCAAGGCGATGGTCGATGCGTACCGCGAGAAGCTCGATGCCGGTGAAGTGACCACCGAGCTGGCCAAGGTCGAAAAGACCCCGCCGACCAGCCCGCTGTTCGTTGATTGGCCGAAGCTGCTGGAAGGCAAGCTGTCCGATCCGGTGTCGACGAAGGTCGACAAGGACAAGCTGGTCGCGCTGGCCAAGCTGATCAACACCGTGCCCGAAGAAGTGCAGCTGCACTCGCGCGTGTCCAAGGTGTACGACGACCGCCGCAAGATGGCTGCCGGCGAGATCCCGGGCGACTGGGGCTTTGCCGAGAACCTGGCCTACGCCACCCTGCTGGATGAAGGCAGTGCGCTGCGCCTGGTCGGCCAGGACGTCGGCCGCGGCACGTTCACTCACCGCCACGCGATCCTGCACGACCAGAAGACCGACAACTGCTACCTGCCGCTGCGGCAGCTGGTGGATTCGCCGGAGAAGGCCACCGTCATCGATTCGCTGCTCAGCGAAGAAGCAGTGATGGCCTACGAGTACGGTTTCTCGACCACCGATCCGAACACCCTGTGCATCTGGGAAGGCCAGTTCGGCGACTTCGCCAACGGCGCCCAGGTGGTGATCGATCAGTTCATCGCCGCCGGCGAAGCAAAGTGGGGCCGCATCTCCGGCCTGACCCTGCTGCTGCCGCATGGCTATGAAGGTCAGGGCCCGGAACACAGCTCGGCGCGCCTGGAGCGCTTCCTGCAGCTGTGCGCGCTGGAGAACATGCTGGTGGTGGTGCCGTCGACCCCGGCGCAGGCCTTCCACATGCTGCGTCGCCAGCAGCACCTGACCACCCGCAAGCCGCTGGTGGTGATGTCGCCCAAGTCGCTGCTGCGCCACAAGCTGGCCGTGTCGACCCTGGACGAGCTGGCCAATGGCGAGTTCCAGCACCTGATCGGCGATGCCAATGCAGATGCCAAGAAGGTCAAGCGCGTGGTGCTGTGCTCGGGCAAGGTCTACTACGACCTGCTGGAAGACCAGACCAAGCGTGGCCAGGACGACGTGGCGATCATCCGCGTGGAGCAGCTGTACCCGTTCCCGCGTGCGCTGCTG
>NZ_JBFTNR010000236.1:0-5375 GCF_056665995.1 Stenotrophomonas sp. 05L44_2 | reverse complement strand
TCCTGTACGACCCGCGCTGGCCTTGGCATGCCGCTGCTGCACTGGGCGACAGCGTGGTGCCGGCACCGCAGTACCTGCGCTGCGAACCGCGCGACGCACGCGGCGTGTTCAGCCCGCGCTGAGCACTACACCTGCCAGGCCGGCGGCAGGCCGGCCTGCAGGTGCTCGRACAGCGCGCGGATCTTGGCGGTGAAATCGCGGCGGTCGCTCACGCAGAAGTAGACGYCCATCGGTTCCGGCTGCCAGTCGGTGCCGCAACCGAACACGCACTGCAGGCGACCATCGCGCAGGTAGGGCTCGGCCACGAACGCCGCCAGCCGGGTGATGCCGGCACCGGCGGCGGCCAGCTCGGCCAGCGCGTCGATGTCATCGCAGACCATGCTCGGCGGCAGCGCGGCATCCACCCGCTCGCCGTCCTTCAGCAGGCCCCAGCGCAGTGGCCGGCCATCGGTGGGAAAGCGATGCAGCAGGCCGCGATGGGCGGCCAGCTGCGCCGGTTGCAGCGGCGTGCCGTGCGCCTGCAGGTACGCCGGCGAGGCGCAGAACACGAACGGGATGCGTGCCAGAGGGCGTGCCACCAGCCCGTCCTCCAGCTGCGCGCCGATGCGGATGCTGGCATCCACCGCCTCGGCACCGTGCTGCACGGCGCGATCGGTCAGGCGCAGCTCCAGCTGCAGCTGCGGGTAGCGCTGCTGCAATGAGGGCAGCAGCGGTGCCAGCACGTGCCGGCCGAACGCGCTGCTGCTGGCGATGCGCAGGGGCCCGGCCGGCTCCACGTCGCCGGCGGTCACCATCGCCTGCGCGCGCGCCAGGTCGGCTTCGATATGCCGCACCTGCGCCAGATACACCGTGCCGGCCTCGCTCAGCGCCAGCTGGCGCGTGCTGCGGTTCAGCAGCCGCACGCCCAGGTGGGCTTCCAGCCGGTTGATGTTCTGGCCCACGGCGGTGGCGCTGATGCCAAGGGTGCGCGCCGCAGCGGCAATGCTGCCGGTCTCTGCGGTGCGGGTGAAGCTGCGGATGAGCTGCAACAGGTTCATGACCGACCAGCTTGCCATGCGGAAGGCCAAGTATCGCTTGGGTCTGTCCCAAGCAGTCGGTTGCATCGGTGACCATCGTTCACCGCGCAGCGGCGCTGCCCTACACTCCGGCGATGCGCCCCGATTCCATCCTCACTCTCTCCTGTCCCGACCGTACCGGCATCGTCTACCGCGTGTCGGGCCTGTTGTTCGACCACGTCTGCAACATCCTCGACGCCCAGCAGTTCGGCGACGAGGAGAGCGGTCGCTTCTTCCTGCGCGTGCACTTCGACCGCGATGCGGGCCTGCCGCTGGACACCGTGCACGCGGCGATGGCCGCACTGGCCGCGGACTTCGGCATGGACTGGCAGCTGCATGATGGCCGCCGCCGGCCGCGCCTGCTGGTGCTGGTCAGCAAGCAGGGCCATTGCCTGAACGACCTGCTGTTCCGTGCCCACAGCGGCCAGTTGAAGGTGGACATCGCTGCGGTGGCCTCCAACCATGCCGACTTCGCAGCACTGGCAGCGTCCTACCAGGTGCCGTTCCACCACCTGCCGGTGAACGCCGACACGCGCGCGGCGCAGGAACAGCAGATCATCGATCTGGTCGAGCGCGAGCGCATCGACCTGGTGGTGCTGGCGCGCTACATGCAGATTCTCTCACCCACGCTGTGCCGTGCGCTGGCGGGCAGGGCGATCAACATCCATCACAGCTTCCTGCCCAGCTTCAAGGGCGCGCAGCCGTACCACCAGGCGCACGCGCGCGGGGTCAAGATCATCGGCGCCACCGCGCACTACGTCACCGAAGACCTGGACGAAGGCCCGATCATCGAACAGGACGTGGCCCGCGTGGACCACGCGATGACCCCGCGCGAGCTGGTACGGCTGGGAAGCGATACCGAATCGCAGGTGTTGGCGCGGGCGGTACGCCGGCATGTGGAGCACCGCATCCTGCTCAACGGGCACCGCACGGTGGTGTTCAGGTAACGCGGGCAGTGCCCGGGATGGAGCCCGGCAATTGCCCACGATGCGCCCGCTGCTGCTGCTGGACTGTCCTGGGACAGGTGGAGCGCACGCCATCGATATGTTCCATCAGCCCTTTGGGAATGGATGACCACATCGGATCCAATACGAAATCGACCCCTTCACGCCGGGCGAGCTTCGCGGCGGGCACGAAGTCGGCATCGCCGGCCATCAGGATGATCTGGCGGACCTGGCGCTTGAGGGCGAGTGAGGAAATGTCGATGCCGATGCGCATGTCCACGCCTTTCTGTCGCACATCGGGCTGCAGCTCATCGGCTTGAAGATCGCCGAAGGTCCGCTTGCCCTTGAGCAGGTCGTCGAAGGTTCGCGATCCGGTCGTCCACGAACTGAAGTCGGTGAGGTGGCCAAGACGCAGGGCGACCTTCCGCTTCTGCTTCAGCGCCTCGTGCAGGCTGGATCTGAACAGTGCTTCGTCGGATCGCGAGTAGTCGATGCACAGCCCCGAAATCGGGTTGTGCATCTTCTTGCGCAGCGGCGGGCAATCGTAGAAGAAGATGCGATAGAGATCGCGTTGCTCGCCACTTGCATGCTTCAGATGGGCGATGGCCCATCGGTGAGCGACCTCGGCGGCGCGTTGAGCGTTGTAGGCGCTGTGGGGCTCGATGCGGCGAAAGCGTTTGATGAAATAGCCGCCATCAATGAGAACTGCCGTCGGCATACCGTTGCCCTCCTGGCTTCGTCCAATGAAAAAGCCCTCGGTTCGGCCGTCCCGCGATCTGTTGGGGGGCGTACTTGGAGGGCTGGATGGTCTTGATTCTGCAGGGGGCGAATCGGGCGCACAAGCGGCAGAGGCGACACGCTGCCTACAGGATCGCGATCCTCGCCTTCGCCAGGGCCTCGCGCACCATGCCGTCATTGGCCTCGGTCACCGGCCGGGTCAGCTCCCACAGGAATTTCACCCGGAAACCCGACTTCACCGCGTCCTGCGCGCTCCACAGCACGCAGTAGTCGCGGGCCAGCCCGCACACGTGCACCTCGCGGATGCCGCGTTCGTGCAGCCAGCCGGCCAGCCCTGTGGCCGGGCGCGTGCCGTCCGGGCCGTGGTTCTCGCGGAAGGCACTGTAGGAATCCACCTGCTGGCGGCTGCCCTTGCGCAGGATCAGGTCGGCCACGGTCCAGTCCACGCCGGGGTGCAGGGCGGCGCCGGTGCTGCCCTGCACGCAGTGGTCCGGCCACAGGGTCTGCGGCTGTGCATGCAGCAGGATGGCTTCAAAAGGCAGATGGCCCGGGTGCTGGCTGGCGAACGAGGCGTGGTTGGCCGGGTGCCAGTCCTGGGTGGCCACCACGGTGCGGTAGCGGCGCTCGGCCAGCAGCGCGTTGATCGGTGCCACCAGCGCATCGCCCTGTTCGCAGGCGAGGGCGCCACCGGGCATGAAGTCCGGCTGCAGGTCGATCACCAGCAGGGCGACATCAGCGGGCAGGGCGGTCATGGCAGGTCCAGCACAACGGAAGATGGGCGGCCAGCGTGGCCGCCCCTCGCGCGCACGTCAATCGCCGCTGGCGGTGTCGTTGTCCTGCCCGTAATACAGCAGGCCGATCCTGATGCGCTCGCGGCCGTTCTCGCGACGATGGCGGTTGGCATCGCGCAGCGAGTAGACGCAGCCACAGTACTCCTGCTGGTAGAACTGCTCGCGCTTGCTGATCTCGATCATGCGGCTGGCACCGCCGCCCTTGCGCCAGTTGTAGTCCCAGTACTGCAGGCCCTCGTAGCGCGAGGCGGCGCGCACACCACAGTCGTTGATCTGCGCCATGTTCTTCCAGCGCGAGATGCCCAGCGAGGAGCTGATGGTGTCRWAGCCGTGYTCGTGYGCGTACAGCGCGGTGCGCTCRAAGCGCATGTCGAAGCACATGGTGCAGCGGATGCCACGCTCGGGTTCGTTCTCCATGCCACGCGCACGGCTGAACCAGTTGTCGGTGTCGTAGTCGCAGTCGATGAAGGGGATGCCGTGCTGTTCGGCGAAGCGGATGTTCTCCTGCTTGCGCAGTTCGTATTCCTTCACCGGATGGATGTTGGGGTTGTAGAAGAAGATCGCGTAGTCGATCCCGGAGGCGGTGATCGCCTCCATCACTTCGCCCGAGCATGGCGCACAGCACGAGTGCAGCAACAGGCGCTGGCCGTTGTCGGGAAGGGTCAGGGTGGGGCGTTGGAGCTCGGTCATCGTCGGGTGCATCTGGGCGTGGGCAGCGGGTCTGGACGGAAACCGTGAACAGGACGCGCGCGGCCACATCGCCTGCACGCGCAGGACGACGACGGCCCCGGCAACCTCCCCGCGGAGATTCCAGGTCGAGTCAGGGGACTGTCGTGTCCCCCGGCCGGGGCCGGTATTCGGGCTGATGGACACGGGCCGGCTGGCCCACCTACTACCTGCCGCTTCCCAGGCGCGAGCCCAGTGCTGTTGGCAGGATTCGTTTCCATTCACCGCTGCGGGGCAGCTCCGGAATGGGCGCGTGAGGCGCCTTCACCGGATTCCCGTTTAAATCCCTGCCGCCATCGAAGCCACGGCAGGGATACCTTCGGCGTGCCCACGGTGGACGCGTTGGCGGCAATGGTCAAGGGCCGATGAAAACGCAGGGCTGTGGCGCGTTTCTCAGGCTGTGAGAGTGCCTCTTGCCATACTGGGCACCGACAGACGGGAGGTGGCTCGTGGCGGCGAAGTACTGCGATCTGGTCATGAAAGGCGGCATCACCAGCGGCATCGTGTATCCCAACGCGGTGCTCGCACTGGCCCGCGAATACCGTTTCAAGAGCATCGGCGGCACCTCGGCCGGTGCGATCGCCGCTGCCGTGGCCGCCGCTGCGGCATACGGCGACCGCCACCAGCAACGGGGCGAACAGCTGCCTGGCGACGCAGGCTATGGCGGCCTGTCGGCGGTGTCGGCGCAGCTGTCGCGGCGCGGATTCATCTACAGCCTGTTCCAGCCCGCCGCCGGCGCGCGCGCTGCGTATCGGCTGCTGGTGGTGCTGACCGGCAACGCCGGCTGGCCACGCAAGCTGCTGTGCCTGGCCATCGCGGTGTTCCAGATCGCGCCGCTGGAAGTGCTGGTGTCGCTGGCACTGCTGCTCGGCCTGGGCTGGTGGGGCGGTGGCTGGAGCGGCGTGGCGGCGACCCTGCTGCCGTCGCTGCTGTGTGCCTACGGCGCAGGCGTGGCCGCCGCTGCGCTAAGGGTGGCCCGGGTGGCGCGGCGCAACCTGCTGGGCCTATGCAGCGGGCTTAGCCGCAGTGCAGGCAAGCCGGCGCTGACTGAATGGCTGCATGAAAGCCTGCAGCAGCTGTCAGGCAAGCCGATGGATGCACCGCTGACCTTCGCCGATCTG
>NZ_JBFTNR010000235.1:0-5385 GCF_056665995.1 Stenotrophomonas sp. 05L44_2 | reverse complement strand
AAGTACGTCCATGTAAGCTCGATCGCGCCATCCATGGCGCTCACGCCCCCGCAACCGGACCCACCCCGCCTTCGACGGGTTCCCGCTGCTGTTGGTGGGTGGGGACCGTTGGTCGGCACGCGGCTGTTGGCGGGTGTCGACCACGCTGCTGTTGGTGGGTGTCGACCTTGGTCGACACGTAGATCCACGCCATGCGTGGATGAATGCCGGACGAGAATGGAAGCGCATTTCCCGGCTTGGCGCTGTGCTGGGGTGATCGTGGGTTCCCGCGATCTGTCGAAACGGCATGGGCTGCTCTTGGTGGGTGTCGACCTTGGTCGACACGCAGATCCACGCCATGCATGGATGAATGCCCAACGAAATGGAAACGCTCCGTTGTTGACACGTAACGCGGGCATGGCGTGTGTGGGTGTACGCTGCATGCATGATGGCCACGACAGTCGGGCAACAGCAGCTGGTGGCGGCTAGGGCCGCCTTCGCCGAAGGCGACGTGCAGTCGCTGGCGATGCTGCCCTTGCCGTTGCAGCAGTCCTGGCAGCGCTCGCATGCGGCGGGTGTGCGCCCCGGGCAGGAGCCGTATTACCCGCCGTTGCAGGGCAACGGACACCGCTTGGAGTCCCGCGATGACCGCCGCCTGGCGCGTTGCGTGCAGCCGGAACTGGAGCAGTTGTGGGCCGCGTTCGGTGCGCGTGGCTGGACGATGTTCTGCGCCAACCGCGAGGGCATGGTGATCGTGCATCGCGCCCATGGCCTGGAAGATGCAGCGCTGCTGCGGCCGATCCAGGTGGGCCGGCGGCTGGGCGAGGCCGAGATCGGTACCACCGCGCCTGCGGTCAGCCTGGCCGACGACCTGCCCGCATTGGTACGCGGCAATGAACACTATCTGCAGCGGTTCGCCCCCGTGTTCTGCCTGAGTGAGCCGCTGCATGACCTGCAGGGGAAGGTCTGCGGTGCGATCGACATCACTGGGCTGGGGGAACGCGATCCGGCGTTGCTGCAGGGCTATTTCCGGCAGGCAGCGCTGGCCATCGAGAACCGCTTGATGCACACGCTCAGCGATGTGCATCTGCTGGCGGTGCAGCATGATCCGCGCTGGTTGGCATCACCGCTGCAGGGCCTGTTGGCGGTGCAGGAAGACGGCCAGTTGCTTTGCGCCAATCGCGTCGCCCGGCGCCTGCTCGGCCTGCCGCGGCGTGGGCCGCTGCCGCTGCTTTCGCTGGACACGCTGTTTGCCGGCGCCAGCGCAGCACAGCGACGTCGACTGCTGCAGCCCGGCCCTGCGCATCGGGTGCGACTGGGCGAGGGCAGTGCGGTCCATCTGCAGCATCTGCAGGCACCGCGCGCCGCACGGACACGTTCACCAGCTACGGCCGCAGCGCCCGTGCAGGCGGCACCATTGCGTGACCAGCAGCGCAATGCGGCACGGCGAGCCGCCCATACCGCCGAAGGCAACCTCAGCCTCGCCGCACGCCAGCTCGGCATCTCGCGGACAACGCTGTACAAACTGCTGCGCGAGTGAGGCCGGCCACGTAGGCCGGCGCTACATCGCGGTGTCGATCAATCGCGGAAGTTGTTGAACTGCAGCGGCAGTTCGAACTTGCCGGCCTTCAGCACGGCGATGGCGTCCTGCAGGTCGTCGCGCTTCTTGCCCATCACCCGCAGCTTGTCGCCGTTGATCTGSGWTTCCACCTTSAGCTTGGCTTCCTTCAGCGCCGCAGCGATCTTCTTGGCGATCTTCTGCTCGATGCCCTGCTTGACGGTGATCTTCTGCCGGGCCTGCGCAAGGTTGGTTTCCACGTCGCCATATTCCAGGCTGAGCACGTCGATGCTGCGGGCGGCCAGGCGAGCGCGCAGGATGTCGTTCATCTGCTTGAGCTGGAACTCGCTCGGTGCGGACTGGGTGATCACTTCGCCGTCGCGCTCGAACTTGGCGTCCACGCCCTTGAAGTCGAAACGGGTGGCAAGCTCGCGGTTGGCCTGGTCGAGCGCATTGGTCAGTTCGTGGGTGTCGACTTCGGACACAACGTCGAAGGAAGGCATGGGCGTTACTCCGCAGAAATCAGTGGCGGCCATTCTATCGCGCCGGTCGCGGCGGCAACGCCCGTGGTCGGCGATAATGGGCCATGAACGTGCAACGCTCCCCTTCGCGCGCCGTGGCCTGGATGGTCGCTGCTGTCGCCTGTTTCTCGCTGATGGACGCCGGCATGAAGCAGCTCTCGGCTGGCTATCCCTCGCTGCAGGTCACCTTCCTGCGTGGCGCGGCGTCGCTGCCCTTCGTGCTGGTCTGGGTGTTGGCCAGTGCCGGGCCACGCTCGCTGATCCCGCGCCGCTGGGGGCTGCACCTGCTGCGCGGCGGGCTGGGCATGGCGATGATCGGCTGCTTCGTGTTCGCCCTGCGCGACCTGCCGCTGTCCACCGCCTACACCATTTATTTCGTCGCGCCGCTGCTGATTGCCGCACTGTCGGTGCCGCTGCTGGGCGAGCGGGTCGGGCCGCGGCGCTGGGTCGCCATCGGCATCGGCCTGGTCGGCGTGCTGGTGGTGCTGCGGCCGGGCGTGGGCGGTTTCATCTCGGTGCCGGGCCTGATGGTGCTGGCCGCCGCCACCGCCTATGCCATCGCCGCGATCACCGTCAGCCTGCTGACCCGCACCGATAYCTCGCAGTCGATGGTGGTCTGGTTCCTGGTCATCATGGCCATCGGCGCCGGGCTGCTGGCTATCCCCGGCTGGGTGCCGCTGCAGATGGCGCATGCGCCGTTGATCGCCGGCATGGGCCTGGCCGGGGCGCTGGGCCAGATCGCGCTGACCAAGGCCTTCCAGTTGGGTGAGGCATCGATGATCGCACCGCTCGAATACAGCGGCCTGGTCTGGGTGATCGGCTGGGACCTGGCCTTCTGGGGACAGCTGCCCGATGGCTACATCTGGGCGGGCGCGGCAATCATCGTCGCCTCGGGCCTGTACCTGCTGCACCGCGAACGGGTGAACCGGCAGGAGCCGCCGAAACCGTTGGACCATCCCTGAACCGATCTGGCTGGGGACGGGGCCGCCGATATGCCGATGCGGGCGTCTTAGAACCAAAAGGAATAACATTCTGGCCCATGGCGCGGGCGCGCGAGCGCCAGCGCTGGTAGGCTGCACGCCCCTTCCATCGCCCTCCCGGTGAGCTGATCCCGTGATCGAGTTCCAGCGCCTGCACAAATCCTATGCCGTTGCCGGCCGCGCGGTCAGCGCGCTGCAGCCGCTGGACCTGACCATCGAGGCCGGCGAGGTGTTCGGCATCATCGGTCATTCCGGTGCGGGCAAATCGACGCTGATCCGCATGATCAACCGCCTGGAGGAGCCCAGTGGTGGCCGCCTGCTGATCGCCGGCGAAGATGTCACCGCGCTGGATCCGGAAGGCCTGCGCGCGCTGCGCCGCCGGATCGGCATGATCTTCCAGCACTTCAACCTGCTGTCCTCGCGCACGGTGGCCGGCAATGTCGCCTTCCCGCTGGAGCTGGCCGGTACGCCGAAGGCCGAGATCGATGCGCGCGTCGCCGAGCTGCTGCAGACCGTGGGCCTGCAGGCGCATGCGGACAAGTACCCGGCGCAGTTGTCGGGCGGCCAGAAGCAACGTGTGGGCATCGCCCGCGCACTGGCCACCCGCCCGCAGATCCTGCTGTGCGACGAGGCCACCAGCGCGCTCGATCCGCAGACCACCGCGTCGGTGCTGGCGCTGCTGTCGAAGATCAACCGCGAACTGGGCCTGACCATCGTGCTGATCACCCACGAGATGGACGTGATCCGTCGCGTCTGCGACCGCGTGGCCGTGCTCGATGCCGGCCAGCTGGTCGAGACCGGCCCGGTAACGAAGGTGTTCCTGCACCCGCAGCACCCGACCACCCGCCGTTTCGTCAGCGAATCGGAGCAGGTGGACGAGGGCACCCTGCACCGCGACTTCGACGCGGTCGGTGGCCGTGTCGTGCGCCTGACCTTCCTCGGCGCCGACACCTACGAACCCCTGCTCGGCAGCGTCGCGCGGCAGACCGGGGTCGACTACAACATCCTGTCCGGGCGTATCGACCGGATCAAGGACACCCCGTATGGCCAGCTGATCGTCGCCCTGGTGGGCGGTGACCAGTCCGCCGCGCAGGCCGCATTCGTGGCTGCCGGCGTGCATGTTGAGGAACTGCGTCGATGATCATCGCCACCGCCGGCGGCTTCTTCCGTCACCTGGATGCGGGCAAGTGGGCCGACATCGGCCAGGCCACCATCGACACCCTGCTGATGCTGGCCGGTTCGCTGCCGCTGACCCTGGCCATCGGCCTGCCGCTGGGCGTGCTGCTGTACCTGTTCGGTGCGCCACAGCTGAAACGCCGGCCGGTTGCCTACGGCGTGCTGGCGCTGGTGGTGAACCTGCTGCGCTCGGTGCCCTTCATCATCCTGATGATCGTGCTGATCCCGGTGACCCTGTTCATGATGGGCACCTCGCTGGGCGTGCGTGGCGCGATCGTGCCGCTGGTCATCGGCGCTGCGCCGTTCTATGCGCGGCTGGTGGAAACCGCGCTGCGTGAAGTGGACCGCGGGGTGATCGAGGCGACCCAGGCAATGGGTGCCACCACCTGGCAGCTGGTCACCCGCGTGCTGCTGCCCGAAGCACGGCCGGGCCTGATTGCCGGTGCCACGGTGACTACCGTGGCCCTGATCGGCTTCACCGCGATGGGCGGTGCGATCGGTTCCGGTGGCCTGGGCGACCTGGCCTTCCGCGACGGCTACCAGCGCTCGCACACCGACGTGGCGCTGGTCACGGTGGTCCTTTTGCTGGTGCTGGTGCAGCTGCTGCAGATGCTGGGCGACCGCCTGGTCGCGCATTACAGCCGCAGATAACAGAATGCCGGGCGGCGCCCGGCATCGTTCAGGGTGGTGCCGGCCGCTGGCCGGCACTACCACCGTGTGCAGTCAACGCACGTTCGGTACTTCGTAGCCCAGCTTGCCGACCTGCTCGGCGTGCTGCGGCACGCGCTTGAGCTTGTCGGTGTTGACCCCGTACTCGTCGCGCAGGCGTTCGGCCAGGTCCTTGTACAGGGCCTTGTCCATGTCAGGCGTGCGGGCGAAGATCCAGGCCATCTCGCGGCCCGGGTAGCCGATCAGCGCCCAGGAATAGTCCGGCGCTACTTCCAGTACCCGCGAATGGGTCGGCACGACCCGGTAGAACCAGGTGCGCCAGCCGTGGTTGCCACTGTCGGGATCGACGCTGGCGCGCGCACGGATTTCCTGCAGCGGTTCACCGAAACCATCGCGGTAGCGATAGGTGATGGCGACCTTGTGGTCCTCGCGCAGCTCGTACTGGTTGACGCTGGCGACGTGGCCGCGCTCGATGAAGTTCGGCACGCGGCCGATCACGTAC
>NZ_JBFTNR010000234.1:0-5393 GCF_056665995.1 Stenotrophomonas sp. 05L44_2 | reverse complement strand
GATCAAGGTCGTGCGCGACGAGCTGACCGCGGTGATGGGCGCCGAAGCCAGCGACCTGAACCTCAACGTTCCCGCGCCGGCCATCATCCTGATGGCGGGCCTGCAGGGCGCCGGCAAGACCACCACGGTCGGCAAGCTGGCCAAGCACCTGAAGGAAAAGCGCAAGAAGAAGGTGATGGTGGTCTCGGCCGACGTCTACCGTCCGGCGGCGATCGAGCAGCTGAAGACGCTGGCCGACCAGGTGGGCGTGCTGTTCTTCCCGTCCAGCGCCGAGCAGAAGCCGGAGGCCATCGTCCGCGCCGCCATCGATGACGCGCGCAAGTCGTTCGTCGACGTGCTGCTGGTCGATACCGCCGGCCGCCTGGCCATCGACGAAGMGATGATGGSCGAGATCAAGGCCCTGCACGCYGCGRTCAACCCGGYYGAAACGCTGTTCGTGGTCGATGCCATGACCGGCCAGGACGCSGCCAAYACSGCCAAGGCCTTCGGTGATGCGTTGCCGCTGACCGGCGTTGTCCTGACCAAGRYYGACGGTGACGCCCGTGGCGGCGCCGCGCTGAGCGTGCGCTACATCACYGGCAAGCCGATCAAGTTCRTCGGTGTCAGCGAAAAGCCGGAAGGCCTGGACGTGTTCCACCCGGACCGTATCGCCAGCCGCATCCTCGACATGGGCGACGTGTTGTCGCTGGTCGAGCAGGTCGAGCAGCAGGTCGACAAGGACAAGGCGCAGAAGCTGGCCGAGAAGGTCGCCAAGGGCAAGAAGTTCGATCTGAACGACATGCGCGACCAGCTCGAGCAGATGCAGAACATGGGCGGTATCGGCGGCCTGATGGACAAGCTGCCGGGCCTGGGCCAGATTCCCGAGCACCTCAAGCAGCAGGTCAGCCAGGGCAAGGAAGTGCCGCGCATGATCGCCATCATCGGCTCGATGACCAAGAAGGAACGGCGCAACCCGAACCTGCTCAATGGCTCGCGTCGCGCCCGCATCGCCAAGGGCTCGGGCGTGACCCCGGCCGACGTCAACAAGCTCATGAAGCAGTACATGCAGATGGAAAAGATGATGAGCAAGATGGCCGGTGGCGGCATGAAGGGCATGATGCGCAGCATGAAGGGCATGATGGGCGCCATGGGCGGCCGTGGCATGCCGTTCCGCTGAGCGCGCGCTGTATCGAACGCTTGAACAACCCGCGGAATCAATCAAAGGAATGTGCATGAACAAGTCGATCGTGGTGATGGCGCTGGCCCTGGGCCTGGTTGCCTGCAAGGACGACACCTCCGTGTCGCAGAAGGCCGGTAGTGCCATCAGTGGTACCGCTGCCGATTTCGTCGCCGGGCTGGGCGAGGGCGTGGACAAGCGCATGAACGTGACGCTGCAGGCCGATCCGGGCCTGGCCGCGCAGGGCCTCACCGTCACCCTCGGCAAGAGCCGTGGCATGGGCTCCAAGGACGCGGCGGTGTACGTGGTGGCGGACAAGGCCTTCAAGGGCAAGCTGGTGGCGCGTGCGCTGGATGCCGAGGGCACCGAGATCGGTCGCGCCAGCGCCGAGGAAGAGTTCGCCGCTGATGACGCGCGCTACGTGACGTTCAAGTTCAACGAAGAAATGGACAGCCAGCTGGTCCGCACCTACGCGGTGTCTGCACGCTGAGCCAGGCGGGAGCGGATCGCCCGCGGCGACGCTCCCGTCCACAGTGTCTGGCGTATGCTGGCAGCGACTCCTCCCACAGGTGCGTCGCGTGAGCCTTTCGCCGATTCTCGAACGCGCCGACGATTTCTGTCGGCGTTTTTCATTGCAGCTGCCGATCCTGCTGGCACCGATGGCCGGTGCCTGTCCGGTTCCGCTTTCCGCCGCGCTGGCCAACGCSGGCAGCATGGGCGCGATGGGGGCCGTGTTGTCGCCGGCGGCGGATATCGGTCGCTGGATGCAGGACTTCCGTGCAGCGTCCAGCGGGCCGGCGCAGGTGAACCTGTGGTTGCCCGATCCCGCGCCGGTGCGCGATGTGGCCGCCGAGGCCGCCACGCGTGCGTTCCTGGGCCAGTGGGGGCCGGAGGTTGCGGCCAGCGCAGCGGATGCCACGCCTGCCGATTTCGAGGAGCAGTTCAGTGCGCTGCTGGCGGCACGGCCGGCGGTGGCCTCGACCATCATGGGCGTGCTGTCGCCGCGTCACGTGCAGCAGTTGAAGGATACGGGCATCGCCTGGATCGCCTGCGCTACGACGCTGGCCGAAGCGCGTGCTGCGCAGGACGCGGGTGCTGACGCGGTGGTCGCGCAGGGCGCCGAAGCCGGCGGCCATCGCGGCGCCTTCGATCCGATGCGTGCAGAGCAGCAGCTGGTCGGCCTGTTCGCACTGCTGCCGCGGCTGGCGGACAACCTGAGTATTCCGGTGATCGCTGCGGGCGGAATCGGCGACGGTCGCGGCATTGCTGCTGCCCTGATGCTCGGGGCCAGCGCCGTGCAGATCGGCACGGCCTTCCTGCGCACACCCGAAGCAGCGGTGGCGCCGGCATGGGCCGATGCGTTGGCCCGCAGCGAACCCGAAGACACCTGGCCGACGCGCGCGTTCAGTGGGCGCCTGGGCCGCGGCCTGGCGACTGCCTACGTGCGTGCAGCTGCTGCCGAGGGCGCACCCGCGCCGCGCCCGTACCCTGTGCAGCGTGGCCTGACTGGACCGATGCGCAAGCAGGCCACGCAGGAAAACCGGCTTGCTGCGATGCAGGCCTGGGCCGGGCAGTCGGCATGGATGGCACCGGCAGCGCCGGCCGCCGACGTGCTGCGTGGCATGTGGGAACAGGCACAGGCGCTGCTGCGATGACGGTGACCTGCAACGGCGCAACGGCGCGGGCCGAAGACCTGCTGCCGGCGCTGACCAACTACGGCCACTTCACCTCGTTGCAGGTGCGCGGCAACGCGGTGCAGGGGCTTGATCTGCATCTGCAGCGGCTGGCGCGGGCAACGCAGGAACTGTTCGGCAGCGGGCTCGATATCGCGCAGGTGCAGGTGTGGATGGCGCAGGCGCTGCAACAGGCCGGCCAGGTCGACGCATCGATGCGGGTCACCGTGTTCTCGCGCCGTTTCGATTTCCGCGCGCCTCTGGCAAGCGTGCCGGTGGATGTACTGGTTGCCGTCTCCGCGCCGGTCGCGTTGACCGCGCCGAAACGCGTACGCAGCGCGACATGGCAGCGAGAGCTGCCGCAGATCAAGCATGTCGGTACGTTTGGACTGTTCGCCCAGCGCCGTGCCGCGTTGGCAGCGGGTTTCGACGATGCGCTGTTCGTCACTGGCGACGGGCAGATCAGCGAGGGAACCACCTGGAACCTGGCCGTGCATGACGGCGAACACCTGATCTGGCCACAGGCGCCTGCGCTGCGGGGAACCGCTGAAGCGCTGCTGCAGGCGGGCTGGGTGGGCCCACAGGAGGGCCGGCCGTTGCGGCTGGATGAGCTGGCCGGCATGCAGGCCGCCTTCGCCTGCAACGCCAGTGGGGTGTGGGCGCTGGATGCCATCAATGGTCAGGCGCTGCCGGGTTCGCAGGCCCTGGCCGAACAGGGCAGGGCGGTGTTGGCCCGGGTGCCCTGGCAGTCGCTTTCCTGAATGGAACCGTTGGAGTCAGAACCCTTTTGCTCGGTAAAAGGGATCTGACCCCGGGGTAGACGCCCGGGGTTGGCTCGGCCGGACTCTGCCGCTATAATCGCCCGCTTACCGCGCCATCCTGGCGACTGGGCAATAGGAAAAAACCACCATGGTCAAGATTCGACTGACCCGCGGCGGCGCCAAGAAGCGTCCGTTCTACCACATCATCGTCACCGACGTCCGCAGCGCCCGCGACGGCCGCAACATCGAGCGCGTTGGCTTCTACAACCCGGTTGCACAGGGCGGCGAGAAGCGCATCGAGCTGGACCTGGCCCGCGTTGACCATTGGGTCAAGAACGGCGCCCAGCCGACCGAGAAAGTTCGCAACCTGATCAAGGAAGCGAGCAAGTCCCAGGCCGCTGCGGCCTGATCCTGACGGGCCGCACCCTGGTGCGGCCCATCTGATTGAACGCAGATGAAAGATAACGAGCGCCGCATCCTGCTTGGCAGGATTGTCGGCGCTTTTGGTGTGCGCGGCGAAATAAAGCTCGAGTCCTGGACCGAGCCGCGTTCCGCTATTTTCCGTTACCAACCGTGGATCCTGCGCAGCCCCAACGGGCAGGAATCGACGCTTGAAGGCGCCCGTGGCCGGGATACCGGCAAGCATCTGGTGGCCCGTTTCCCGGGCATCGAGGATCGCGACACGGTCGAGGCGATGCATGGCACCGAGGTCTTCGTGGCCCGAAGTGCGCTGCCGCCGCCGAATGCCGACGAGTATTACTGGGTCGATCTGGAAGGCCTGGATGTGAAGACCGTCGAAGGCGTTGCCCTCGGCCAGGTCTCGCACCTGTTCAGTACCGGCGCCAACGATGTGGTGGTCGTACGCGGTGATCGCGAGCGGATGATTCCGTTCGTCGTGCCGGAGTTCGTCAAATCCGTCGACTTCGAGGCCAATCTGGTCGTGGTCGACTGGGACCCCGAGTTCTGAGTGTGAGCATGCGTTTCGACGTCATCACCCTGTTCCCCGATTTCCTCGCCCAGTCCGCTGGGCTGGGCGTGGTCGGCCGTGCGCAGGAAAAGGGATTGTTCAGCCTGCATGGCTGGAATCCCCGTGACTACGCCGAGGGCAACTACCGCCGGGTGGACGATCGTCCGTTCGGCGGTGGCCCGGGCATGGTGATGCTGATCGAACCGCTGCAGGCCTGCCTGCAGGCGATCCGTGAGGCCGATCCGACGCCTGCGCGGGTGATCCATCTCAGCCCGCAGGGCGCGCCGTTGACCCAGGCCAAGGTGCGGGAACTGGCGGCATTGCCGCGCATGGTCCTGCTCTGCGGCCGCTATGAAGGCATCGACGAGCGTTTCCTGGCCGCCAATGTCGATGAGGAGATTTCCCTCGGCGACTATGTGCTGTCCGGCGGCGAGCTGGGGGCGGCGGTCATCATCGACGCGGTGGCCCGGCTGCAGGAAGGCGCCTTGAATGACGCCGAATCCGCGGCGCAGGACAGTTTCGAGGGCGACCTCGGCCTGCTCGACTGCCCGCATTACAGCCAGCCGGCCCAGCATCCGCTGGGGGACGTGCCGGACGTGCTGCGCTCGGGCAACCATGCCGCCATCGCCGCCTGGCGCCGGCAGCAGTCGTTGATCCGTACCGCACAGCGGCGCCCGGACCTGCTGGATGAACAGGCGCTGGGCAAGGCCGACCGCAAGCTGCTGGCCCTGGCCCGCCAGGTCCCGGCGGGAAAGGGCAAGGTCTAGCGCCAGCCCTGCTTTATCGGCTATCATGGCCAATTACGCCGGCCCCGGCCGGTGCGCAGTACCCAAAAC
>NZ_JBFTNR010000233.1:0-5401 GCF_056665995.1 Stenotrophomonas sp. 05L44_2 | reverse complement strand
CGCGTGGAGTGGGTAGCTATGCCTACCGCGTCGCCGCCTGCAACGGCGCTGGATGCGGGCCGTGGTCGGCAACGGTGACGGTCGCAGTCATCGGACCGCCGACGATCGAGCCGGTGATCAGCGCGCCGGGCCTGGTGAATGTGCCGCAGTACAGCTTCAGCTGGTCAGTACCCGCCAATAGTGAGAGCTTCATCCTGGAGGAGAGCGCCAACGGCGGTGGATGGACCGTGGTGCATAACGGCGGTGCGAACAGCTTTGGTGCAAACAGAGGCAATGGCAACTACGCCTACCGTGTACGTGCCTGCAACTTCGCGGGGTGCAGCCCATATTCAGGCATCGTAAGCGTTTCAGTCGTGCTTCCTCCGGCTGCCACCCAGATTTTCCTGGCGGAATGGTTGTCTACGCGCAAGGCCCCCTACCAGGTGCAGTGCACCGTCTCCTGGCGAGCCGTGCCCGGCGCAACGGAGTATCACCTTGAGCCGTCGGGGGCTGGACGCCGTCTATACACCGGGCCTCTGACTTACGTGCAGTCAAACAACGGGAATTACTGCGCAAGCTTGTACATCGTTCGCGCCTGCAATGCCGGCGGCTGTTCGGAATGGTCTGCGGGCTTCCCTGTCACCCGCGGCGTACTGAGCTGGGACTGAGCCATGAATGGAATCACTTCTCTACTGATTCGCGCAGCGCTTCTTGTGGTGGCGACACTGGCCGGTGCTGCACCGGCTGCGGCCCAGGAAGTGGTGGAATACATCCACACCGACGCACTGGGCTCGCCGGTGGCGATCACCGATGCCAGCGGAAATGTCATCGAGCGTACCGTATATGAACCGTATGGAGGCGTGGTCAATCGGCCATTGAAGGATGGTCCAGGGTATGCCGGGCATATGACGGACTCTGTAACCGGGTTGAACTACATGCAGCAGAGATACTTCGACTCAAGTTTGGGTACCTTCCTCTCGGTGGATCCAGTCACTACTGTCGAAAATCCCTATGCAAATTTCCAGCGTTACAGGTATGGAAATGGGAATCCCTACAAGTTCGTCGATCCAGATGGCGCTGATGCGATATATTTTTCAGATGTTAATGTTCTGGTGATTCCGGTTAATTTTACGGGTCCCGCTGCAACAAAATCCAATGTGGAAGCGATCAGGAGTCGGGTTGATTCAATTGCTTCCGAGTATCGAGGGATTAAGGTTCGTTTGCAGGTCCTGGGTTCCGCCGGTGGTCATGRCCAGAATTCAATGAATTTGGGGCCTGGAAAGGATTACGCAAACTATCCTCGTGCCGGTCAGGGGGTATRTGGCGGRATCGGCGGGAGGACGGCTCATATCGATAGCTCCGAGAGCAACTGGATAGGCGCGGCAGTTCACGATATCCTGCATTTTGCAGGCGCCCCGGAAGGGTATCGTGATGTGGGGTCGCGAGATGGGCGTACATCGAGCCCCATGGAGGGGTACTCTTCCGATCATATTATGGCTGATCGAAATGGTACGCGAATTACTGCGAGGGATGAGGATGCGATGCTGAGTAATGACACGACATCGAGGCATCGGTTGAGCGATTTCAAGGGGGTCTTTAGGGTTGAGGGGCGACTTGATGCAAAACGCCTCGATAAGCAGTTTTCAGGGAAATAACCAACCGGATACTCCGATGAATATTTCAACTTTACTGGCCTCCGTCATATCAATTTTTCTTCTTTCTTCCTGCGGTCAGCAGCGCGGCTGCCATTTGCAGGTTATCAATCAAGATCATGACAGTTCATCATCCCAGAAAATATTTGCTGAAGTGGATGACGTCATTCGTTCGCGCTCTGTGGATGGCGGAGTCGAAGTAAAGGCGGAGTTGGTGGTGTCGCAACTTGAGCTGTCCCGGGAAGGAAAGAGAAGGAGGAGGCTTTTCTATGTATTGATGGATGGAGAGGGGAGGTTCATGGATGCATCCACATGTGATGTCGGAGAAGGTCAATGTGCTTCGGTTGTTTCGAAAAAAATGGTGAAACTATGTGGCGAGGTCTGAATTTATTGCATTAATCCATCGGAGCATATATTGGTGAGTAAAGTCCAGTATTCTGATCGCATTCGAAGATCAATAGTCGTAATTTTTGCAGCGATTTGCCTGGCTGGCCTTGTTGCGTGTACTAGTGAAGTGGCGAGTTCGGGTGGGGTTGTCAATCATCTCCCGAACAATGCAAGGGCAAATCAATACGCTGCGGCGCTCCGCTCCAGTTCTGTCGCCGGAGGCGCATCGAGGGAGCAAATGTGTGAGGTCCATTTGATTGATGTTCGGCAGTCATTCGATCAGGAGGGGAATGAAAAGCTGAGAAGCTATTTCGTTTTGACCAATTATCGAGGGATTTTTGTGTCGGCGGACACCTGTGGACTGTCCGTGGGTGACTGCGTTGCAGTTATTGCAAAGAGGTCGAGTTCTGAATGTCGACTGCCGCCGAGAGATTAGGAGAGCGCCAACGGCGGCGGCTGGACTGTGGTGCATAACGGCGGTGCGAACAGCTTTGGTGCCAGCCGTGGAAAAGGCAGTTATGCCTACCGGGTGAGAGCCTGCAACTTCGCCGGGTGTAGCCCCTGGGACAGTTGGGCTTGCCTGTGCAGATGACGTTTACGGTTGTCGTGCAGTAGATCAGCATTGGCCATCTTGGGACGCAAAAACGCCACGGTCTCCCGTGGCGTTCGCATCTTCCCATCTGTTACTGAAGCCTCACCCCAGCAACTTCCGCACCTTCGTCAACGCAGCCATGAACCGCTCGATCTCTTCATGCGTGTTGTAGAACGCCAACGACGCACGGCAGGTCGCCGCCACGCCGTAGTACTGCAGCAGCGGATGCGCGCAGTGCTGGCCCGAGCGCACGGCCACACCTTCCAGATCCAGCAGGGTAGCCAGATCGTGCGCATGGGCGCCGTCGATCAGGAATGACACCACCGCGGCCTTTTCCGGCGCTTCGCCGATGATGCGCAGGCCGTCAACCCGGCGCAGCTCTTCGGTGAAGTGCGCCAGCAGCTCGGCTTCGCGCGCTTCCACGTGGTCCAGGCCGACGTTCTGCAGATAGTCCGCCGCCACGCCGAGGCCGATGAAACCGGCGATGTTGGGGGTGCCGGCTTCAAACTTGTGCGGGGCGTCGTTGAATACGGTGCCGTCGAAGCTGACTTCCTTGATCATCTCGCCGCCGCCCAGGAACGGCGGCATCGCGTCCAGATGCTCGCGACGCGCCCAGAGCGCACCGGTGCCGGTCGGGCCGCACATCTTGTGGCCGGTGATGGCGTAGAAGTCGCAGCCGATCGCGGTGACGTCGACCTTGCGGTGCGGTGCGGCCTGCGAGCCGTCGACCACGGTGACGATGCCGCGCTTGCGCGCTTCGCGGCAGATCTCGCGCACCGGGTTGATGGTGCCGAGTACGTTGGAGACATGGGCCACGGCCAGCAGCTTGACCTCGGCGGTCATCGCCGCGCGCAGCGCGTCCAGGTCCAGCGCGCCGTCGGGGGTGATCTCGGCCACGCGGATGGTCGCGCGGGTGCGCTGGGCGACCAGCTGCCACGGCACGATGTTGGCGTGGTGTTCCATGCGCGACACCAGGATCACGTCGCCGGCCTTCAGCCGGGGCAGGGCCCAGGAGTAGGCAACCAGATTGAKCGCGAAGGTSGTGCCGCTGCACAGCACCAGKTCGYTGSKGCGCACGTTGAGGAARCGKGCCAGCTTGTTGCGYGCGCCYTCRTAGGCGTCGGTGGCCTCGGTRCCCAGCGCATGCACGGCACGGCTGACGTTGGCGTTGTAGCGGCGGTAGAACTCGTCCACCGCGCCGATCACCTGCACCGGCTTCTGGCCGGTGTTGGCGTTGTCGAAATAGACCAGCGGCTTGCCGTGCACTTCGCGCATCAGCAGCGGGAAGTCCAGGCGCACGCGCGCCCAGTCGGGGGCGTCGGCGGGTGCTTCGATCGGTCGCGGGGTGGACAGGTTCATGCCACGCCCGCCTCGGCCAGGGCCTTGTCCAGCCGGCGTGCCAGCTGTTCGCGCAGCGCTTCGGGCAGCACCTTCAGCGGTTCGTGGCAGAACGCGGCGCTCAGCAGCGCCTGCGCCTGGGCCTGCGGCAGGCCGCGCGAGCGCAGGTAGAACAGCGCGTTGGCGTCGAGCTGGCCGACGGTGGCACCGTGTGCGGCCTTCACTTCGTCGGCGTCGATCACCAGCGTCGGCTGGGTATCGATCTCGGCGTCGGCCGACAGCAGCAGGTTCTTGTTGGACAGGTTGGCGTCGGTGCCATCGGCACCGGCACGGATCTGGATGCCGCCATGGAACACCACGCGGCTGCGGTTGGCGGCCACGCCACGCCACTGCAGCTCGGCGCTGGTGTCGCGGGCGATGTGGTCGATGCCCAGGCGGGTATCGACGTGGCGGCGACCATTGCCGAGCAGCACGCCATTGGCGGTCAGCTGGGCGTTGTCGCCTTCCAGGCGCACGTTCAGCTCATGGCGGCTGAGCGCGGCACCCAGCTCCAGGTCCACGCGGTGGTACTGCGCGTCCTTGGCCAGCACCGCGTCGGTACGCAGGAAGCTGGTCTGGCGCGCGCTGCCGGCCTGCACGCGGGCGTGCTTGAGCACCGCATCGCGGGCGACGTGGGCGTGCAGTACCGTGTTGTCCAGATGCGCCGAATCACCGACGCTGAAGCGGTGCTCGACCACGCCCAGGCTGGCGCCGGCACGCAGTTCGATCAGGTGGCGGTGGTGCCAGGCCAGATCGGTGTCGCCGGCCACGCTGGCGAATACCAGCTGCAGCGGCACCTCGACCTGCACGCCGTCGTCCACGCGCAGCACCACGCCTTCATCGGCGAGGGCGGCGTTGAGGCGGGCGAACACATCGTCGCTGCGATCGTAGCGGCGGCCGAGGAAGCGCACGGCGTCCTCGCCAGCGGCCAGTGCGGAGGACAACGTCTCCAGCTGCACGCCGGCCGGCAGGCCCTGCACGTCGCTCAGCGCGTCGTTGAGGCGGCCATTGACGAACACCAGGCGCGGTGCCGGGATGTTCTCCAGCGCGGCGGCATCCAGCAGCGCCGGGGCCAACGGTGCGGCCGCAAAGCTGCGACGCTCCAGCTGGCGCAGCGAGGTGTACTTCCAGGTTTCGCTGCGTGCGCCGGGCAGGCCGTCGCGCAGCACGCTGTCGAGCACTTCGCGGCGCGCATCGCTGCCGCAGAAGGCCTGGGCCATGGAATCGAGCAGGGCGCTCATCAGACCGCCGCCTCGGGCACGACCCGGTCCTTCAGGAAGTCATAGCCGTGCGCTTCCAGTTCCAGCGCCAGTTCCGGGCCGCCGCTCTTGACGATGCGGCCATCGGCCAGCACGTGCACGACGTCCGGCTTGATGTAGTCCAGCAGGCGCTGGTAGTGGGTGATGACCAGGAA
>NZ_JBFTNR010000232.1:0-7690 GCF_056665995.1 Stenotrophomonas sp. 05L44_2 | reverse complement strand
CGCCGATAGCGGGCAAGGCGCTCGATCGCCTGTTGCGCAGGCAGATCATCAATGACGATCTCGCCGCGTCGCCACGGTGCGATGGCCTCCACATCGGCCAGCTGCAAYGGCTGCAGCCAGCGGCCATCACGGAACGCGCGTGCCTGGCCCGCCTGCAGCCGCTGCGCGGCGACATGACCCGGCCTGATCTCCACTTCGCCCTGGCTGACCTCGGTGGTCACCACGGCATCCTGCAGTGCAACGCTGAACGCCGTGCCGATGTCACGGATCTCGCCACCGCCTGCCTCCACCCGGAACGGTCGTGCTTCGTGCGCCACCTGGAACCAGGCCCTGCCACGCAGCAACTGCAGGCGGCGCTGGCCGGCGCTGAAATCAAGCGCCAGCGCGCTGCCTGCATCCAATATGGCAGTGCTGCCATCCTGCAGCTGCACCGTGCGCGGCGCGTTGTCGCTGCGCACGTCGCTGCGGACCAGCAGCCACGCGTGCGGCGCCGCTGTTACCGAAAGCAGCAGCACCGCCGCACTGGCCAGCAGCCAAGGCACTCGACGACGCGGCTGCAGGGGCCGCAGCGCGGGTTCGGCGGTCAGCTCCGGAAGCGCAGCCAGGACATCCGGGCCGGCGGCATCCAGGCATTGCCAGAAGGCCTGCTGCTGGCGCCAGGCATCGGCATGCCGGGGATCGGCCTGCAGCCAGCGTTGCAGGGCGCGTTGCTGGCGCTCCGGCAACCGGCCCGCATTGCACCGTATCACCCAGCGCAACGCCTGCCTGGCCTGACGCGGCGAGGGTATGGACGTAGTCATGATTGTGGCCTGCGGCACCACCAACGGGTGCGCCTTACAGTTGAGACAACGGCGAGCGGCATCTGCCCACGGCACATGCCGGTCATGCGCGGCTTCCCCGCTGGTGCTGCTGGATGAGCAGGGCCGCGCGCATCACGTACTTGCCCACCACGCTCTTGGAAATACCCAGGCGCTCGGCGATCTCGCGTTCGCTCAGCCCCAGGTAGCGGTTGAGCACGAAACACTCGCGCACCTGCGGCGGCAGCGCCAGGATGGTCTGGCTGATCTCGCGCAGCTGGGCCTGGTCCAGCGCCTGCGCCTGGCCATCAGTGCTGGCATCGGCCAGGTCGCTGGCGTACTCCGCCATCGCCCGCCGTTCGCGTGCGTCGGCCTGGCTGCGGTTGAGCGCGTGGTGGTAGGCCATGCGGTACAGGTACCCGCGCGGTTCCAGGATCGGCGGGTCGCCGGGCACGCTGCTGGCCTTCAGATAAAGGTTCTGCAGGGTGTCCTCGGTACTGGCCGGGTCGAGGTAGCGGGCAATGAAGCGGGACAACGCACGGCGCTCGCGGATCAACAGCTCGATCAGCGCCAGGGCATTGGGAGACATAAGTGCCAAGGCCGGACCGGGGAATGATGGGCGTGATGGCGACGGTCCGGACCGGGAGTGTAGGCGGCAACCGCCGATCCTGCACCCCCGGTCATCCGCCACGTTGCACGCACGGCCTGGATCTACGGCTCCTCCAGCGCCTCGAAACGCTCGGCCAGATAGTCGATCAACGCGCGTACCGCCGGCAGCAGGCCGCGCCGCGACGGGAACACCGCATGCACGATGCCGTGCCTGGGCTGCCACTGCGGCAGGATCGGCACCAGCGCGCCGCTGGCCAGTTCGTCGGTGATCATCATCCGCGGCAGCATCAGCACGCCGACACCCGCCACCGCCGCACTGCGCAGGGCGATCATGTCATCGCTGACCAGCCGCGGGCGGTGGTGCACGCTGGCCTGCACCTGCTCCGGCCCGGCGTATTCCCAGGCATGCACCTGGGCGGGCGATGCCAGGTCCACGGTCGGCATCATCGCCAGATCAGCCGGCACTTTCGGCGTACCCATGCGCTTGAGCAGGGCCGGGCTGGCAGCCGTACACCAGATGCGGCGGGCCAGCACGCGCACCACCAGATCGCTGTCCTCCAGCGGTGGCGGGCGCACGCGGATGGCCACATCCACGCCCTCGCCCACCACGTCCACGCGCCGGTTGGTGGCATCCAGCTGCAGGGTCACCTGCGGATGCAGGGCCAGGAAGTCAGCCAGCATGGCGCCAATGCGCGCGTGCAGCAGTGCGATCGGACAGGCCAGCCGCAGGGTGCCGCGTGGCTCGGCACGCGACAGCGCGATGGCCTCCTCGGCGGCTTCGGCCTCCACCAGCATCGCCTTGCAGTGCCGGTAGTAGTCCTGGCCGATCTCGGTGACCGAGAAGCGGCGGGTCGAACGTTGGATCAGGCGGACACCCAGCCGCTCCTCCAGCAGGGCGATGCGGCGGCTGAGCTTGGACTTGGGCATCGCCAGCGCGCGCCCGGCCTGCGAGAAGCCGCCATGCTCGACCACCATGGCGAAGTAGAASAGGTCGTTSAGRTCGCAGCGGCGGATGTCGGCGATGAACACGGGACGATCTCCTGCGGCCCTTGCCGGGCCTKCATCGTTCACWAAATAGGACTATGACGGCAAATTCTGCCSACTACCGGGGCCATTGTCACGSCGATATCGTCTCCGCAACGAAAAACAGCGACCGGTTGCCCCGGTCAGGAGATCGCCATGAAGCGTGTCACCGGTACCTACAGCGCCCCCCGCCCGCACTGGGTGGGCGACGGCTTCCCCGCCCGTTCGATGTTCTCCTACAACACCCACGGCCAGCACCTGAGCCCGTTCCTGCTGCTGGACTACGCCGGGCCGTACAGTTTCCCGCCCAGCGAGACCCCGCGCGGGGTCGGYCAGCATCCGCATCGCGGCTTCGAGACGGTCACCATCGTCTACGAAGGCGAAGTGGCCCATCGCGACTCGACGGGTGCCGGCGGCACCATCGGCCCGGGTGACGTGCAGTGGATGACCGCTGCCTCCGGCATCCTCCATGAGGAATTCCACACGCCGGAATTCAGCAAGCGCGGCGGCACCCTGGACATGGTGCAGCTGTGGGTCAACCTGCCCGCCAAGGACAAGATGGGCGCACCGGGCTACCAGACCCTGCTCGATGCGCAGATTCCTTCAGTGGCCTTGCCCGACGGTGCCGGCCGCGTACGCGTCATCGCCGGGACATTCGATGGCCATGCCGGCCCGGCCCGCACGCATACCCCGATGGACGTGTGGGACATCCGCCTGCTGCAGGGCCAGCACGCCGAGCTGCCGGTGGCCGACGGCCGCACCCTGGCGCTGGTGGTGTTGAAGGGCACGGTGCGGATCAACGGTGGCCAGGCAGTCGGCGAAGCACAGCTGGTGACCTTCGACCGCAGCGGCGAAGACGTGTTCATCGACGCCGACAGCGACGCCACCGTGCTGCTGCTCAGCGGCGAACCCATCGACGAGCCGGTGGTGGGCTATGGCCCGTTCGTGATGAACACCCAGGCCGAGATCAGCCAGGCCGTCAACGATTTCAACGGCGGCCGCTTCGGCCAGATCGCGCACTGATCCACTGCATTGCGGCGGGCAACCGCCCGCCGCATTCCGGGCCTTCGCCCCCTCCCCAGGAGACTGACCATGAGTACCCCCGCCAACTTCAACGGCGCCCGCCCGGTGATCGACCCGGACAACGCCGCGATGCTGCTGATCGACCACCAGAGTGGCCTGTTCCAGACCATCGGTGACATGCCGTTCACTTCAGTACGCGCGCACGCCACCGCCCTGGCGAAGATGGCCGCGCTGGCGAAGATGCCGGTGATCACCACCGCGTCGGTACCGCAGGGGCCGAACGGCCCGCTGATCCCGGAGATCCATGACGCCGCACCGCATGCGCAATACGTAGCGCGACGGGGCGAGATCAACGCATGGGACAACCCCGAATTCGTGGCCGCGGTGAAGGCCACCGGCCGCAGCCAGCTGATCATTGCCGGCACCATCACCAGCGTCTGCATGGCCTTCCCCTCCATTGCCGCCGTCGCCGACGGCTACCAGGTGTTCGCGGTGGTCGATGCCTCCGGCACCTATTCGAAGATGGCCGAGGAAATCACCCTGGCGCGCGTGGTGCAGGCCGGTGTGGTGCCGATGGATACCGCTGCGGTCGCCTCGGAAATCCAGCGCACCTGGAACCGCGAGGACGCCCAGCAGTGGGCCGCGATCTACACGCAGATCTTCCCCAACTACCAGCTGCTGATCGAGAGCTACCAGAAAGCGCAGGACGTGCAGAAGAACCACGAGCAGCTGGATTCGCAGCGTAGCTGAGCCGCTGCATCCGCGGCGATTTCCGCCTGCCGGCACGCCGCCGGCACCACCGCAAGCCAACCCCGACCAGGACACCCCCATGGCCAGTGAACCGATCCGCGACCCCGTCAGCGACCACCTGCTGACCCCGCAGAATTCCGCCTTCATCATCATCGACTACCAGCCGGTACAGGTGAACTCCATCGCCTCGATGGACCGCCAGCTGCTGGTCAACAACATCGTCGGCACTGCCAAGRCGGCGGTCGCCTATGGCCTGCCGATCGTGCATTCGACCGTGAACGTACAGACCGGCCTGAACAAGCCGCCGATCGCGCAGCTGCGCAAGGTGCTGGGCGACTACCCGACCTACGACCGCACCACCATCAACTCCTGGGAAGATGTCGAGTTCCGCAAGGCGGTGAAGGCCACCGGCCGCAGGAAACTGATCATGACCGCGCTGTGGACCGAAGCCTGCCTGACCTTCCCCGCGCTGGATGCGCTGAAGGAAGGCTATGAGGTCTACGTGGTGGTCGACGCGGTGGGCGGCACGTCGCTGGCCGCGCATGATGCCGCGCTGCGCCGCATCGAACAGGCCGGCGGCCAGCTGATCAGCGTGACGCAGCTGTTCTGCGAACTGCAGCGCGACTGGGTACGGGCGGAGACCGTGCCGGCCTTCATGAATCTCTTCATCGAAACCGGTGGCACGGCTGGCATCCAGTTCTCGTACGATCGTACCGAGTGATTCCTTGGCGGCTCCGGCTCCGGCTGGCGCCGCCTTTTCCTGCAACCGAGCATGGCTCGGCCCTACCACCGGGAATTCCCATGGCCTACGCACGCATTGTTTCGACCGCCGACAACTACCTGCACCACATCAGCAACGGCCACTTCGATGTCGCGGCCGATGAACCCGCTTCACTCGGCGGCCAGGGCAAGGGCTTCGCCCCGTTCGACCTGTACCTGGCCTCGCTGGCCGCGTGTACCGCCATCACCCTGCGCATGTACGCGCAGCGCAAGGGCTGGGAGCTGGGCGAGTTCCACGCCGAGCTGCGTTCCGAACGTGATGCGGATGGACGCTTCCATGTCGGATCACCAGCGAGCGCGGGGCTGCTGCCTGATCGCCGGGCATGGCCCGGCGCTACCGGAGGAGCCTGGCGCCATCAGGTAACGCCGGGCCATGCCCGGCGGCCCTGGTTTCAACGCCGCGAATGCMGCACGGTGCGCTGGCGCATGGCGTTGAATTCCTGTTCGACCTGCTGGATGTCTTCGACCTGGAAGCCGGCGGCATCGAGCAGCTGATCGGCCGCGGCGGCAGCCAGCGGATCATCCTCGCGCTGGCGCCAGCAGCGTGCCGGCAGGAAATAGCCGACCTCGCTGCGCCCGCGCATGATGACCACCGGCCGCCCTGCATACAGCAGGAATTCGGCCAGATGCTGGCGCAATCCCTCCACCGAGACATAGGCCGGCCCGATGCCCAGTGCCTGCGCGGCGGGCTCGGAACTCTCGAACAGTTTGCGACGGCTCATCCACTCCTCCTTTGTGCAACGCGTGGTCTCCTTTCCTAGACGGGCGCATTGCCGCACCCCCGCCACACGTGTCGTGACTGCGATCACGCTGTCCGATCAGAAACCGGTATTGAACTCCAGCTGGAACAAATCGATCGACAACGGCGGGCCCGACACTTCCTTGGCCGCCATCCACTTGCCGCTGATCCAGCTGCGCGCGTCCAGCGCATAGGCGCCGCCCACGTAGTAGCCGCGCGCATTGGTGCCGCCCAGGTGAAAGTTCGGATCGTTGTAGGCATCGGGCAGTGCATCGGCCTCGATCCGCTTGTAGCCCAGCAGGGCCTGCCACTGGCCCTTCTCCTTCAGCTCGGTGGCGCCGAAGGTGGCCTGCAGCATCCAGGCGGTGTCGCCGCTGCGGAAGGTGTCGATGCTGGCACTGCCACCGGCACCGTAGTTGTTGACGATGCCGTTGTTGGCCCGCGCGAACATGGYCTGCTTGTCATAGGCCAGGTTGCGGATGTAGTCCGCATCCAGGCGCATGCCGATGTCCTGCGCAAGCTGTGTATCCCAGCGCAGGTTGAAGGTCGCCAGGCGGAAGGCAGAAGCCAGGCCCACATACTGCGGCGTGGGCGTGTTGGCCGGATCCAACGGGTTGCGGGCGATGTCGCGGATCAGCATCAGGGTGTTGCCCTTCTGCATGAACGCCGGCCGCGACCAGTCGGTATCGCAACCGACCGCGCCGGCGTACAGCGCGCAGGGAGACGACAGGCGACCACTGATGTTCTTGAAATCGTAGTAGCCCAGCGCCGCACGCAGGCTGTTGTCATCGTTGAAGCGCCAGTTCACCCCCACCTGCGCACCGGACAGCCACTTGTTCTCGTTGGGCGTCTTCACCCGGCTCTGGCTGGGCGCGCTGTCGGAGGTGTACTCCAACGGCACCACCGCCAGGTTGCCGAACAGGCCGACGTCCTCGGCGAGGTCGTAGCTGAGGTTGGCCGCCAGGCCGTCGAAGTTCAGATCGTTGGAGAACAGCGTGTCACTGGTCCAGAACGGATTGCCGAAGCGTCCGCCGCGCACCGTCACCCAGTCGGCCGGGCTGTAGGCCAGCCATGCCTGGTCCAGCCACACGTCCTTCTTGCCCAGGCCACCGCCAAGCTGTTCGGTGGTGGACACCGGCCCGTTGCTGCTGCCGCTGGCCAGGCGCACGCCTGCGGTGGTGTGCTGGCCGATCGTCGCTTCGATGCCCAGCCGTGCGCGGATGCGCCACAGATTGCGGCGGTCCTGGCGGGTGTTGAGCAGCGGCGGCAGCTGCAGGTTGGTGTTGTTGTTGGTATCGAAGCCGTTGCCGGCGTTCACCGAGGCCCAGTTGGTCTCGATGTCGCTGTTGCGCTCGGAGTAGAAGCGCGATTCGCTGCGCACACGCATGTCACCGCTGACCTTGATGCGCTTGGTCCACTCGGCCACCTCGTTCGGCGCGGCCCAGCCCTCGGCTTTGGCCTGCGCCATCACGTCCTGGCGTACCTCATCTCGGATGCCATCGCGCACGCTCTGCGGCACGTACGGCACACGTACGTCGCCGGCTTCCAGCGCCACGCCGCCGCTGCTGGCTGCGCTGACCGCGGTACCGCGTTGCGCAGCCGCCGCTTCTGCTTCGGCCTGCACCAACAGGGCCTGGCCGTCTTCGGGCTTGAGCGCGCCGCTGGCGATCAGCCCCTTGATCAACTTGACCATGGTGGTTTCGGCAGCCATCGCACTGGCCGGCGCGGCCAGGCTGAGCAGTACGGCGCAGCACAGCAACGCCCGTCGGGCCGGCCGTGGGCGGCGGGATGCGGTTCGAGCGCGGTCGTGGTCGTTCATCACGGTTCTCATCGAAAGAAGGGAAATCACGGAAGTCATCGGTCACGCGCCGGGACGGCGCCCCTGGATCAGCACGCGCGCGGGGAAATCCAGCGACGCCGGTGGCATCTGGTCGACCTTGCCGATCTGTCGCAGTGCTTCAAGCACGGC
>NZ_JBFTNR010000231.1:0-5404 GCF_056665995.1 Stenotrophomonas sp. 05L44_2 | reverse complement strand
CCACCGCGGCGGGAGAGGCGTTGCTGGTGCACGCCCGGCAGGTGCTGGCCAGCCTGCGCCACCTGCGTGCCGACGTCGCTGCCGTCAGTGGTGACGTGCGCGGACTGCTGGCGATCGGGCAGATCTCGTCGCTGACCGGCGTCGACGTGGTGGCCATGCTGGCTGCCTTCCAGCAGCAGCACCCGCAGGTGGAGTTCCAGTTGCGGGTGGACAAGAGCGAGACCCTGCTGCAGCAGGTGCAGTCGCGCGCACTGGACGTGGCGCTGGTGGGGCTGGCGCCGTCGGCCCATCTGGAGGGCGTCTGCCACCAGATGCTGCAGGAAGAGGATCTGGTGGCCGTGCTGGCGCCGCAGCATCGGCTGGCCACGCGCCAGCGGTTGCCGTTGGCGGCGCTGCAGGATGAGGCCCTGGTCGATTTCCCGCGGGGGACCGGCGCGCGCCGGCAGACCGATGATGCGTTCGCCGCAGCGGGCCTGCCGCATCAGGTGCGTTTCGAGGTCAACCTGATGGAACTGGTCGAGCGCTTCGTCCGCCACGGCCTTGCGGTGGGCATCGTGCCAGTGCGGATCGCCGACGGTTTTGAAGGGGTGGTGCAGGTGCCGCTGCAACCGACCCCGACCCGGCGCGTACATCTGGTCTGGCAGCGCCTGCCGACGCCGGCCGCACGCGCCTTCGTCGACGCCGTGCTCAGCTGCGCAGGCGCAGGCTCAGGCCCTTGAGGAAGTTGCGCAGCATCTGGTCCAGGCAGCGCCGGTAGTTCTTGTGGCCGGGCTGGCGGAACAGCGCGCCGAGTTCGGATTTGGAGACGTTGAAGCCGATGCTGGTGAAGATCTCCATCATGTCGACATCGCGCAGCTGGAAGGCCACGCGCAGCTTCTTCAACACCAGGTTGTTGTCGATGCGGGTTTCCACCGCGCGCGGCGCCTGGCCCTCATCGTGACCGCGCAGGTGCAGGATCAGGCCATCGAGGAAGTGCGCCAGCGCACTGTCGCTCATCGGCTGGAAACCCGGCTCGTCTTCACGCAGCAGCCAGGCCTTGGCCTGGTCGACATCCACTTCGAACGCCGGATCGGCCATCTGGCACAGGGTCACCACGTGGTGGTCGCCGAGGTCCAGGGAGTAGCGCACGCTGCGCAGTACATCATTATTGATCATGGCCCATTGTACCGGCCCTGCGGCTGTAACCGGACTGTCACCGGATTGCAGCATCGTGAGCGCTGTTCTGCAGAGACCCTCTCCGATGCGCCGGTACCTCCTTTCCGTTCTGCTGGCCGCCAGCAGCTTCGCCGCCACCGCCCAGGACCGTTTCGTGCCCGTGGAGCAGCGTCTCAGCGCGGCCCAGCTGGCCGAAGTGGGCCTGGACGCGACCCAGCTGCAGACCCTGAACCGCGTGCTGCGCGAGGCCGAGGCATCTACGCCCGTACCCACGCGGGCGGCGGTTGCGGCCAACACCGGCGCGCCGTTGCCGGCCAACGTTCCCGCCCCGGCGGCGATGCACCTGGGCCTGGAAGAGGGGCCAGTCAGCGCGCGCGTGGTCGGCGACGTCGCGGGTTGGCAGCCGGGCTCGGTGTTCACCCTCGACAACGGTCAGCAGTGGCAGGTGATGAAGGGCCAGATGAAGCTGCGCAAGACCCTGCAGGCACCGCAGATCGAGGTGATTCCGGGTATCGCCGGACGCTGGTTCCTGCAGGTCGACGAAGATCTGCCGAAGGCACGCGTGTTCCGCCTGCGCTGACCGCGCGCACCGCAGCGGGCCGATCAGGCAACGCAGCCGTGGRCCGACGGTGCCAGAATGGCGGTCTGGTTTCCCACGGAGTTGTCTGATGACCCGAACCGTCCTGATTACCGGCGCCACTTCCGGCTTCGGCGCCGCTGCCGTACACCGCTTCGCCCAGGCGGGCTGGAAAGTGATCGCCACCGGCCGTCGCAGCGAACGCCTGCAGCCGCTGGTCGAGCGCTACGGCAAGGAGGTGGTGCACGCGGCCGTGTTCGACGTGCGTGATCCGGTCGCGATGGAAGCGGCACTGCTGGCGCTGCCGCCGGCCTTCGGTGACATCGATCTGCTGGTCAACAATGCCGGTCTGGCCCAGGGCACCGCGCCGGCGCAGAGCGCCAGTCTGAAGGACTGGACGACGATGATCGACACCAACATCACCGCGCTGGTCACCCTGACCCATCGCCTGTTGCCGCAGCTGGTGGAGCGCAAGGGCGCCATCATCAACATTTCGTCGGTGGCCGGTGTCTATCCGTATCCGGGCGGCAACGCCTATGGCGGCACCAAGGCGTTCGTCAGCCAGTTCTCGCTGGGCCTGCGTTCGGACCTGCACGGTACCGGTGTACGCGTGACCACCATCGAGCCGGGCATGGCCGAAACCGAGTTCACCGTGGTCCGCACCCATGGCGACCAGGTTGCGTCGGACAAGCTGTACACCGGCGCCAACCCGATGACCGCCGAAGACATCGCCGAGCAGATCTTCTGGGTGGCGAGCCTGCCCCCGCACCTGAACATCAATCGCCTGGAACTGATGCCGGTCAGCCAGTCGTTCGCCGGTTTCCAGGTTGCCCGCGAGAGCTGATCCGCTGTCTGCAGCGTCGAGCCCGGCGCTGCACGGGCAAAAAAAAAGCCGGGCAATGCCCGGCTTTTTTCATTATGCCTGCACGCTTACTGCGCCTTGATCGCCATCGCCTGCAGGCCGGTGCCATCCAGCTTCTGCTTGGCTTCGGAAAGCTCACCGGCGGTGCCATAGGGCCCCATGCGTACGCGGTACACGGTCTTGCCGTTGATCTGCGCCGACTCCACGCGTGCGGCCAGGCCCATCATCGCCAGCTTGGCCTTGGTCGCTTCGGCATCGCCGGACGCGCCGAACGCACCGGCCTGCAGGATGTAGCGGGCGTTGTCGGCCGGTGCCGGGGCTGCTGCAGTGCTGGCGGTGGCCGGCGCGGTTTCGCTGCGTGCCGCAGGAGCGGCGGCAACGGTGCTGGTGCTGGCCGGCGCGGTGGTGGCCGCTGGCGCGGCGGTCGTCGGGCGTTCACTCACCGGCGTCGGCAGCGGACGGCTGGTGGCGGTCACCGGCGCGGTGCTGGCAACGCTCGCCGTCGCCGCAGGGGCTGCGGCCGCAACCGCCGCCGGCACGGGCTTGCCTTCCAGTGCGGCCTGCGCGCGCTGCGCTTCGGCCTTGCTCCGGCGCTGTTCCTCGGCGCGCGCGCTGGCGGCCAGTTCGGCGTCGGACATCTCCACTTCCTTGCCAGGCAGCAGGGTGTAGAAGTCGTACTGGGTGGCGGCCGGCTTTTCCGGCTCAGCCGGTTTCGGCGTGACCGGCTGTGCGGCCGGCTGGGTGCCGACATCGCCTTCGCCATCGGCCACCGGCGCCGGCTGCGCGTTCGGGTTCGGCTGCGGACCGGCGCGCAGGAAGCCATCGCCCTCGCCCTTGAACAGGTTCGGCGCCGCCAGGAACACCACGGCGGCGATCGCCACGCCGGCAACCAGCCACACCCATCCGGGCGTGCCTTGGCTGCTGTTGCGCCGAGCCTGTGTCTTGCCGCGTCGTGCTGCCATGTCTACTGCGTCTCCTGAGGCTTACATTTTTTCCGGGGCGGAAACGCCCAGGAGGTCGAGGCCGTTGGCCAGTACCTGGCGCGCCGCGCAGGCCAGGGTCAACTTGGCATTGCGATCGGTCGCGTCGTCCACCAGCACCGGCGTCCCGTGATACCACGTGTGGAAGGCGTGCGCCAATTCGCGCAGGTACTGCGCGACCAGATGCGGTTCCAGCGCCACGCCGGCCGCTTCCACCACTTCCGGATAACGCGAGATCTCGTTCATCAGGGCCAGCGATGCGTCATCGGCCAGGCGGCCCAGATTGGACAGGCCGGTGCCCTGTTCGTAGACCAGACCCTTCTCCTGCGCCTGGCGCAGCAGGCTGCAGACACGGGCATGTGCGTACTGCACGTAGAACACCGGGTTGTCGTTGCTCTGCTGACGGGCCAGGTCGATGTCGAAGGTCAGCTGTGAATCGGGCTTGCGTGCGATCAGGAACCAGCGGGTCGCGTCGCGGCCGGCTTCTTCGATGAGGTCGCGCAGGGTGAAGTAGCTGCCGGCACGCTTGGACAGCTTCACTTCCTCGCCGCCGCGCATGACGGTGACCATCTGGTGCAGCACGTATTCAGGCCAGCCCTGCGGGATGCCCACTTCCATGGCCTGCAGGCCGGCACGCACGCGCGCCAGTGAACCGTGGTGGTCCGCGCCCAGTTCGGTGATCGCGCGCTCGTAGCCGCGCTGCCACTTCGACAGGTGGTAGGCCACGTCCGGCACGAAGTAGGTGAAGGTGCCGTCGGACTTGCGCATCACGCGGTCCTTGTCGTCACCGAAGTCGGTGCTGCGCAGCCACAGCGCGCCGCCTTCCTCATAGGTATGGCCCGACGCCTGCAGCTTGGCCACTGCCTCGGCGACCTTGCCATCGGCGTACAGCGAGCTTTCCAGGAAGTAGATGTCGAAATCCACGCCGAACGCGGCCAGGTCCAGGTTCTGCTCGTTGCGCAGGTAGGCCACGGCGAAGCGGCGGATCGCCTGCAGGTCGTCCGGGTCCTTGGCGCCGACCACCAGGGTGCCTTCCAGGTCGACGCTGGCGCCGGACATGTAGGCACGTGCCACGTCGGCGATGTAGTCGCCGCGGTAGCCGCCTTCCGGCCAGCCTTCCTGGTCCGGGGCAATGCCCTTCACCCGGGCCTGGGTCGACAGCGCCAGGTTCTCGATCTGCACGCCGGCATCGTTGTAGTAGAACTCGCGCTTGGCATTCCAGCCGTTGGCATCGAGCACGCGTGCCACGCAGTCGCCGATGGCCGCGGCGCGGCCGTGGCCGACATGCAGCGGACCGGTCGGGTTGGCCGACACATACTCCACGCCTACCGTGCGGCCATTGCCGGACAGGTTGCGGCCGTAATCGGCGCCTTCCTTGATGACGGTGACGGCTTCACGCTGGTACGCGGCCGGCGCCAGGTGGAAATTGATGAAGCCGGGGCCGGCGATCTCGACCTTGCTGACGTCTTCGCTGCGCGGCAGTGCCTCGACCAGCGCCTGTGCCAGTGCGCGCGGATTGCTGCGCGCGGCCTTGGCCAGCAGCATCGCGGCGTTGGTGGCGAAGTCGCCATGGTCGCGGGTCTTCGGGCGCTCGACCACGAAGTCCGGCGGCAGGGAGTCGACGGGCAGGGTGCCATTGGCGCGCAAGGCTTCGATGCCTTGGCTGATCAGGGCGCGGAGGAGATTTTTCACGAGGCCTGCTGTGAGAATGAGCGGCGGAATCGCCCATTTTAGCGCAGATGCCGGCCTCAACGCTGACCGGGGCCTGCCTGCCAGGGCACGCGTCGCGGCGTGCTGCTGCGGGGCTCATCCGACCAGGCGGGCCTGGAG
>NZ_JBFTNR010000230.1:0-6153 GCF_056665995.1 Stenotrophomonas sp. 05L44_2 | reverse complement strand
GGTTCACGGCGTCCCCGCACTCCGACACCGCCCCGCCACCCCACGGAAAGCCGGCTGTTGCTGTTGCTGTTGCTGTTGAGGTTGCCGGCCAGCGACCGGCACTACAGCAGGTGCAGGGCGCAGCCCTGCCGACCAACCTACCTTCGCGGCAGGTAGGTCACCAGTGACAGGTCATGCCGGCTCTCCGGCACCAGCGCCACGTACTGCAGGTCCAGCAGCCCGCGCGTGGGATGGTTCAGCTTCTTCGCACCTTCGTCGAAACGACGCACATCGTGCTCGGGCCACCACTGGCGGAACTGCTCGCTGTGCGCACCGATGTCCTCGGCCAGTGCCAGGAACGGCGCCTTGTCCGGCGCCTGCGCCATCGCCGCGCGGAAGCTGGCCAGCAGCCCGCGGGTCATTTCTTCCCAGTTGAGGATCAGCGTGCGGTACGGCGGATACAGGAACATCAGCCGCAGCGTGTTGCGTTCGTGCGGCGCCAGCTGACCGTAATCAACAAACAGATCGGCGATGGCCGGGTTCCAGGCCAGGATGTCGAATCGGGTATTGCGCACGTAGGCCGGGATCGGCTGCATCGCCTCCACCAGCTGGCGCAGGCCGTCGGTCACCGTCTCGTCGGGCGATTCCAGCGGCACGCCATAGCCGGACAGCGCGAACGCGTAGGCGCGCTCGTCGTCGCTCAATCGCAGTACCTGCGCCAGGCGCTCCAGCACCTCGGGCGAGGCGCGCACTTCGCGGCCCTACCGGCGTTGCGGCACGCCTAAGACCGCCCGCAACGCAGGGCCCGGGCAGCGGACGGTACCGCTGTCGCCGGGCACGCATCAGGCATCGATGCGCTTGGAGCCGACCGCCAGGCCGGCCTTCAGGCTGGCCTCGACGAACTCGTCCAGGTCRCCGTCGAGCACCTTCTGCGTATCCGAACGCTCGATGCCGGTGCGCAGGTCCTTGATACGGCTCTGGTCGAGCACGTAGTTGCGGATCTGGCTGCCCCAGCCGATATCGGACTTGGTGGCTTCCACCGCATCACGCTCGGCGTTGCGCTTCTGGATCTCCAGCTCGTACAGCTTGGCGGCCAGCATCTTCATCGCGTTGTCGCGGTTCTGGTGCTGGCTACGGCCGGTCTGGCAAGCCACGACCGTGTTGGTCGGGATGTGGGTGATACGCACCGCCGACTCGGTCTTGTTGACGTGCTGACCACCGGCACCGGACGAGCGGTACACGTCGGTACGCAGATCGGCCGGGTTGATGTCGATTTCGATGTTGTTGTCCACTTCCGGCGACACGAACACCGAGGTGAAGCTGGTATGGCGGCGGTTGTCCGAGTCGAACGGCGACTTGCGCACCAGGCGGTGCACGCCGGTCTCGGTCTTCAGCCAGCCATAGGCGTAGTCGCCTTCCACGCGCAGCGTGGCCGACTTGATGCCCGCGACGTCGCCACCGGACACTTCCATCAGCTCGGTCTTCCAGCCACGCGATTCACACCAGCGCAGGTACATGCGCAGCAGGATCTCGGCCCAGTCCTGGGCTTCGGTACCACCGGCACCGGCCTGGATGTCGACGAACGCCGGAGCGTTGTCCATCTGCCCGGAGAACATGCGCTGGAACTCCAGCTTCTCCACGTGCGCCTGGTGCTTGTCCAGGTCGGCCACCACGGCCAGCGCGGTGTCCTCGTCCTGCTCGGACTCGGCCAGCTCCAGCAGTTCGGTGGCGTCGCTCAGGCCCTCCAGCACCGCGGCGATGCCGCCCACGGTCTTTTCCAGGGTCGAGCGCTCGCGCCCCAGGTTCTGGGCGTACTCGGCATTGTTCCAGACGTCGGGGCTTTCCAGCTCCCGCGTTACTTCCTCAAGACGCTCTTTCTTGGCGTCGTAGTCAAAGATACCCCCGGAGCGACAACACGCGATCGGTCAGATCGGCGATGCGCTGGCGGACAGGATTCAGTTCGATCATGTCGGCGGTTATGCATTCAAAAGATGACTGCAAATGATACCGCAGGCCGGGGTGAACCGGCGCAGAAGCCGGTCCCGCCCTGCCACGCCCCTACCCGCCCAAGGCCTGGCGCAGCAACGGCAGCTGGCGCCGGCTGCAGGGTACCTTGGCCCCATCGGCCATGTGCAGCAAGGCCTCGCCCCCATCCAGCGGCTCGATCGAGCGCAGCTGGTCACGGTTGACCAGCCAGCTGCGGTGGCTGCGCAGGAACAGGACCGGGTCCAGCCGCGCCTCCAGCACGGCCATGGTGATCCGCAGCGGGTAGTCATGCCCGCGCACCCGCAGGTTCACATAGTTGCCGGCGGCCTGGGCGTACTCGACGTCGGCCGTGGCCACCAGGAACTCCTTGCCCAGCTTGCGCACAAGGAAATGGTCGGGGCGATCGACCGGTTCGACCGGCGGGCCCTCATCGGGGGCGGCAAGCAGGGTCGCTTCACCCTGGCGGCGGCGGCCGAACCAGGCCAGGGCATGGACTGCCGAGACCAGCAGCGCATAGGTCTGGATGTCCTTGAAGAACTCGTAGAACCATTGCGCCGGCCAGTCCCCAAAGGTGTAGTGGCTGCCAAGCACGGCGTGGGCGGCCTTGCGCAGCAGGACCATCGCACTCACATGCAGCAGCCACCACGCAACCGCGCCCAGCAGATACGGCACCAAGCGCTGTCGCCAGGTATCGGTGTGCAGCGGCCAGCGCGAAGCGGCGCGGATCAGCACCGCCAGCAGCAGCAGCGACACCAGCGCACTGCTGAACTCGTCAATCGTGGCCGCCATCCATTGGGAGGGCAGCCCATCGCGCGCCGCCATCATGGCCTTGGCCAGCACATTGGCCGCCGCCGTCCCCAGGAACAGTACGACCCAGAACACGGCTGCCTGCCGCCCTTGCCTGCCGTTGCCCATCGATTCGCCACGCACGTCCGGGTCCTGCTGGTTGTACTCATCCATCACTGGATTATCGCCAACCACAGCCCCGCTGACGTACGCCATTCGTCCCCCCGCCCCGCCATTGGGCCCTGCCGGGCATCCAACCGCCCCTTGCTGCTGGCGACAGCCCACAAGGACTTCCACTCTGCGAGGACTCCAACACGGATACCGCCATGACCCGCCGCCACGACCTCGACACCCTGCGTATCGGTGCCTTCGGGCTGTTGATCCTCTACCACGTGGCCATGGCCTACGTGGCCGGATGGGACTTCCACCTCAAGAGCGTCCACACCGCGGAGTGGCTGCAATGGCCGATGATCGCGCTGAATCGTTGGCGCATGCCGCTGCTGTTTGCCATCTCCGGCATTGCACTGGGCCTGTGCCTGCCTGCGCAGGGCCGTTGGCGGTTCGCGTTACGGCGCAGCGGGCGGCTGTTGTTGCCGCTGTTGTTCGGCATCGTCGCGGTCGTTTCGCTGCAGGCCTACTGTGAAGCGGTGGACAAGGGCGACGTCACGCCAGGGCTCGGTGCATTCCTGTGGCGCTACTGGCAGTTCCGGCCGTGGCCGGGAGCCAGCTTCACCGGTGCCGCCTATGGCTTCACCTGGAACCACCTGTGGTACCTGGCCTATCTGATCCCTTACACGCTGCTGGCGATCGTGTTGGCCAGCGTAGTGCGGCCGCTGCACCACCGCCTGCCGGGCCTGCCTGCGGGCGACCGCTGGGTGGCCACGCTGGGCCTGCTGCTGCCGGTGCTGTGGCTGGCGTGGGCGCTGCTGGTGATCCTGCCCGCCCACCCGCCAACCCATGCGCTGGTCGATGACCTGTACGTCCACGCCGAATCGCTGCCCCTGTTCCTCGGCGGCTTCCTCGCCGCGCGCTGGCAGCGCGGCTGGGATCTGCTGGTGCGCGGCCGGCGGTTGACCCTGGCGCTGGCCGTTGTCGGGCTGACTGTCGAACTGGGCATCCGCGCGTTGGGGCGGATGCCCGACCTCGGCGATCTGCCGCAATGGGTGCTGGCGCTGCCGTGGGCGCAGACCGAGCGCGTTGGCCGAGCGCTGTACACCTGGTGTTCCCTGCTGGCCCTCTTCGGATGGGCGCAGGTCCTGCTGGCGCGGCCATGGCGTGGCCTGGGCTACTGCCGCGAGGCGGTGTTCAGCTGGTACATCCTGCACCAGACCGTGCTGATCATGCTGTTGTACTGGTTGCGTCCCCTGCAGCTGGGCGCATGGCTGGAGCCGGCGCTGGTGATTGTAGGCACCGTCGCCGGCTGCCTGCTGATCCATGAACTGCTGGTACGCCGTGTGCGCTGGCTGCGGCCGCTGTTCGGGTTGCGTGCCGATCGCAACGGCGCAGTGAGCATCACGCAGGACCACAGCGCCGGCCGCCGGGCATGGCCCGGCGCTACCGCACCTCGAACTCGCCGACCAGCACCGTCTCGGCACGATCCTTCAGCCGCATCGTGATCATCTGGTCCTTCTGCTTCGGCGTGCCCCAATGGGTGGTCAGGCGCAGCATCAGCGTCGTCGCACCGGTCACCAGCTGCTGGCGGCTGCCGAAGTAGTTCGCCTCCACCTTGTACTTGCCCGGCTTGGCGTTGCGCAGCGAGAACTGTTCCGGACCATAGCCACCGGTGAAGTCCTGCGACATCTGCCCACCCTGGTAGGTCAGGCGGTTGCCGTAGTACGCACGCTCGCCGTTCGGGTCGGTGACCCACAGGTCCATGTCGCTGTTGTCGGCATCCCAGGCCAGCACCACGCGCAGGTCCAGTGGCATCGCCTGCAGCAGGCGCGGGTCGATGCCGGTGGTATCCAGGCGCGGCGTGCTGCCGGCCACCAGGTTGGTCAGTTCATCCAGGGCGATCAGCGCGATGCCGTCGAAACGACCATCCCACGGCCGCACGACCACCTGGTACAGCGGCGCCAGCGCCTGCTGCGGCTTGCCCGCTGCGGCCAGCGCCAGGCCCAGATCACGGAAGCTCTGCGGTTCCTCCTGGCCCATCGCCAGCACCTGCTCGAACACCGGCACCGCCAGTGCGGGTGCATCGGCCTGCAGCAGGCGGTAGCCGAGAACGCGCAGCAGATGGCGGTTGTCCAGCTCCATCTCGGCCAGGTTGGACAGCACGCGCAGGGCAAGATCGCGCTGGCCCTGTTCGATCAACAGGTCGGCCACGTCGAGGAAGAACGCACTGCTGTTGGCGTTCGCAGCGCGCTCGGCCAGATAGCGGTCGTACAGCTGCGACGACGGCCCCTGGCGCAGGCGGCGGGCAACCGGCGAATCCGATTGCCAGGCGGCCAACCGGATTCCCAGCTGGCCGTCATTGGCGGCGGCCGGTGCATTGGACGCCGTGGGTTCGATGGCAACTGCATCCATCGCGGCCTCCAGGCCCGCAGGTGCCTGCCGCGGCGGCGATCGACGGGCGCGCGCGCTGCTGGACTCCGCCCGCTGCTCGGCGGCAACGGCCATCGGCGCTGGCGCGGGAGGAGGCGCGGCGAGCATCGCCACCGGGGCAGCCGCATACGCGTCCTGACCGACCACTTCCAGCGCCTTCGCCTGCACGCGCATGCCCTTCGGCCAACGGCGGCTCCACCATTGCTGGCGCTGCTGCCACTGCGTCACCACCTTGTCCAGGCGCTGACGGTCGGCGGCATCGCGATCTGCAACCTGGCGTGCGAAGCGCTGGTCGTACTGGGCGCGCAAGGCACCTGCGGGGCGGATCGCGTAGCGCAGGTAGTCGTCCAGCGTTTCCAGCACGATCAGTGAAGTGTCCGGGCCCACCAGGCTGAACTGCTGCGACAGGCGCTGCATCGCCTCGCGATTGCCGCGCCGATCGGTCGACAACTGCTGCAGGCGTGCCTGTGCCCACAGGCCGGCCAGCAGATCGCCATCGGCGCTGGTGGAGCTCTCCGGCAGTGCCTGCCATTGCCCACCGGCAATGCGCACCCGCATCGGCACACCTTCGGCCGCCAACCGCGCATGCAACCACAGCCAGCCCTGGGCCTGGCTGCGGCGGTCGACCACCACGTCCTGCACGCCACGGCCGGCATCGATCTGGACATCCAGTGGCATCGACAGCAGCTCCCGTGCAGCGGCATCGATATCGCTGCCGAGCGCCACGAAACTGCCAGCATGCGCCTCGCTCCAACCGCGCAGGCGTGTGGCATCGGTGCGTGCGCCGGCACTGCTGACCGCAAACAGGCGCTGATCGGCGGCCAACGCCGGCAGTGCTTCCGGCCCATAGGTCAGCAGGCC
>NZ_JBFTNR010000229.1:0-5416 GCF_056665995.1 Stenotrophomonas sp. 05L44_2 | reverse complement strand
CCCTCGGGCAGGACCGGGCGCCTGACGAACGCCGGCCGCGCGTCGACGTCGGTACGAGGCCAGCATGGTGCCAAATGTAACTCGCGCAGCAGTTCGTCGACGCGGTTGCCCGGGATGCGTCCGGCGGCCGCCAACTCGCCGCCGACATGCCGCAAGGCGCGCAGCGCCACCGTCACGTGGGGGTAGAAAAACGTGTTATGCAGGCCAAACATAGACAAGCGGGCCCTCAAGCGGTTGATGCCCGCCTGACCGAAGGCTTCTACGCCGCCCCAGCCGTCGATCAGCTGTTGAGCGCGACGGCGCACGTGATCCTCGGACACGCCGGCGATCTGGGCGAGCAGCTCAATGGCGTCCGGGAACGGCGCGCTCCACGCTGCGGGATCGGACACAGAGGGGGGGCCGAAAGGCTGTGCTCGCAATTGGTCCGCGCGGTCAGGGGCGCCAATGGGCGGAAGCGCGAGGCTATAGAATGCCGGCATCGGCGTCCTCACTGGATCAACCTCGCGGCCCGAGCGGGTGGCGAGCCGCCGGGCGAGTTCCCGAATGCCAAAGTCGGCATGGCCGGTGAGGCTAACGACGAGCGCGACCCACTCGGAGTTGAGCTCCGCGCGTGTCGCACTGTGCATCAGCCGTAGGCCGTCGATGACAACGTCATCCTCGTCATTGGCCAGTAGGCTGCGCATCAGCTGCGCGAACGCGTTCGGATCGTCGGCCGCTAGCGCGAGAGCGGCGCGGCCGGCATGCCAGCGCACGTGGGCCACTGGTAACGAGAGCATGCGTTCGATCAGGGAGGCAATGAGGGTGGCGTCCGTCTGCACCCCATCAACGCTCACATCCTCGCCAAGTCGGTAGTCGCGCGTACTCGGCAGTTGTTCTTCCACCGCGGCCCACATCGCCGCCCAATCGGGCGACGCGGTGAGCACCGGCCAGATATCGTCAACATCCCACAGCAGCGCGCTGACCTGCTCTTCCCCCGCCACCAGTGTCGCGATGAAGTTGGCATAGGCCGTGGGGAACACTGCGTCGCCCTCCAGCTGAAGGCGTGCCGCGAAATAGCGGCGTAGACCGCCACCCCAGATCCATGACCAGCGCGAGCTGCTGTCATCGGCCGGCGGATAGTCGGCGACCAAGCGCGCCGCGGTCGCACGATCGTCGGCGGCAAGCGCGCGATCCACCAGGCCGAAGCGGCATTTGTAATCGGCCTGCAGCTTGGGATGGCGATCGAACAGGGCCAGCGCCCCCGGGAAGTCCGCGTCGGGCAGCACGCGTACAAACGCTATCGAGGCGTCATGGCTGAGTTCACCAACCGCGCCGTCCATATCCAGGCGCGCGATCAGTTGCACCATGTCCGGCACGTTGTCGTAGCGCGTGGGAGAGTTGAGCACCCGGCGACGCAGACGAGGAACGCCTTCCAGGCATTGCGAGGCTGCGTCGACCGGGGTGGCATCTTCACCACGTGCGAGCAGCGCGGCACGCAAGGTCGCCAGTGCATCCGGCCGCACGTCAATCAGTGCGTGTCGCTCAATACTCTCAAGCAGTCGATCACGCACGCGGCCCAGCTGCTCAGGTACTGCAAGGCGGATGGCCTCGTGCAGGAATTCGCCTTCTTCCGATTCTCGGTAGTAGGCGGCACGGTGGAAGGGTAGGCACAAGGCCACCCACAGCTCGACACAGGGCAAAACGCGCGACGGGGCGCGGCGCACCGCGCCTTTCATCAACCCATCAACCATCGCCGGGAAGTCGATCAACTCGTTCGCAAGCAAGGCATCGGCGACGCTGGACGCCAACGCTGCGCTGTCAGTGGCGGCCTCGGCTACGAGAACATGGGCCAATCGGCGCGCAGCATCGCGACCCTCGGTGGCGCTCATCCCGATCGCCTGGCGCGTCAGCACGCGAACGCGATGCGCCCGACCGGGTGGGTCTGCCCGGTTGGCGGCTTGCAGCAAGCTCGCCCAGAGGGCGTACTGCGGATCCTTCTTGGCACGCATGGCGTAGCCCAGGGTCTCCTCGCGCTGCTGCGCGAGCAGCTCGCGCGCACGCTCGGGGCGTCCAATGCGCGCCATCGACTTCGCCAGCCGCGCCGTGCTGGCTAGAAACTGGCTAGGGGTGCCTTCCTCGCGCTGACCCAGCAAGGCGTCCAGCCGCGTTTGCGCGCCGTCAACATCGTTGCTTCCCGCGGCCACAGCTTCTGCCACCAAGATTTGCAACGGCGTGTGGCGATCTCCTTGGCGCGGGTGCTCGGAGAGCAGCTGATCGAAGGCCGCCACCGTGCCCGCGAGTTCTGATGCGCCCAGGCGTGCGGCAGACCGGAGCAAGGAACCCAACACCTGGGGGGCCGCCTTGTCGAGCTGCAGAGCGCCGAAATGCTCGTCCACCCCAACCGTGCCGGTCCTGCACACGTAGCGCATGAAGCTAGCGCACAGCTGTGCCGCGGCGCCAGCAACGACGTTCTGCGGCTCGCGCCGGCTATGCGCGGCAAGCTGTCCGGCATCTAGGGTGAACTGATGGAGCGGGCGCAAGACGGCCTTTCTAGGCGGCGATGCCGGAGGCGCCGGCAGATCTATCCACACGCCCAGTTCAGCGGCGTCCATGACGGCGCGGACGAGGTGGGCTGCCTGATCGACGTCGGTAGCATTGTCCAGTTTATTCAGCGCCGGAGTCGACACGCCGTCATACAGGGCGCGCGCCTGCGCGATTAGGCCGCGCCGGGCTGCGAGCAGTGCCGCGGTGCGACGAAGTCCCAGCGGTACCTGCGCGAGCGCAGTAGCGTCGGCGACCGCTTCGGCTAGCGCCGCGGTCGCCTGCGCGAGATGGTCGGCACCGTCCGCCAGCAACTGTCGTGCCGCTTGGGTCGCCAGTAGCGCCCGTGCTGTCGGCTCCAGACGAAAGTCGGCGATCAATGCATCGCGGTCAGCCAACGGACTACGGGCGAGCGCAGCCAGCGCCGCGCGCGCGCGCAGCTGCATGCCCACCTCTTCGGGCTCGTCAATCAGACCGGGCTCGCGTTGCAGCGCCTCGACGACGCGGTCGATCCCTGCGACCAGTTCAGCCGGTGACCGAAACTCGCTCGCCCGTTCGGCCCACCGGGCGAATTCGTCCCTGCGCATGGACGGCGCGTTGCTCATGCGGTCGCTGCCCAGATCGTGCAGCGGTTCGATCTGCTCGAACAAGGTTCGCGCCCGATCGAGGTTGCCCTGCTTCAACCATGCCTCCACGACCAGGAAGCCGTCGCCCCCGACTTCGTCAAGAAAATCCTCGGCCTCCTCGAGTAGCCCCAGTGCCAGCAGCGCCCGGAGCGATTCGTCCGGTTCGTCGAAGGCCTCGGCGCGCCGATACATCTCGTCCGCGGCCAGGATTAGCGTAAAGGCAGCGGTTGGGTCGACCACCATTTGGAGGGAACGAAACGCGAGGCGAACATCCACGCGAATTTCCGACGCCGCGCGCCCAGCCAAGTATTGCGCGCGGAACAGCGTCGGTGTGGCCAAGGCAAGCGCTTCGCTGTGCGCACCGGCGCGCATCAGGTAGCGAGCCGCCAGAAAACGCTTTGGCGAATTCGCGGGAGCCCGTGCGGCCAAGTCCGCCAGCTGACGGTAGGTGCTCGCCGAATAGTCTGCGTCCGGCAGCCCGTAGCGCGTGCGCGTGAGCCGCGTCAGGAACAACCGAAAGCTGTTGTGGAAGATGGACCATGCATGGCCTGAACGCTTGAGCAAGTGGCGGACCTGCCGCCAGGTCCGCTCGATGGCAGCTGATGGGTGCAGGCTTTCTAGGTCTCGAGGATCCAGCGGTGCTTCGGCTCGAGCCACCAAGCCCAAGATATCAAGCACCTCGTTGTCTTCTGCCAAGCCGCGCAGGGCGGCCGCGTACAAGGCGTCGATGTCGCCCACGTACTCGAAACCTTCGCGCAGAATCCGGTCGCGGGTGGTGTCATCTTCCGCCGCGACCAACGCCTGCAGCAGATAGTGCGTAGCCAGCGGATGACCTAGGGTCAGTTCTCGCAAGCGTGGCCGCGGCACTGCCGTCGGCACGCCGAGGGCATCGGCCATGGCAGCGATGGCCGTCAAGGACAGCCCCTGCATTTCGACCTGGCGCTCCGCCATGCTGGCCTGGTCGCGTACGGCCGGGGGCATGTCGGGCAGGTCCACGCGCTGGGTACCCAGGATGAAGAGTACCCCGTCAGGCACCGCTGCCGGCAAGGGCAAGTCGGCCAGGAACGATCGCATCGGTCGCTCTTCGCGCGGCACATGGTCCAGGCCGTCGACGATAATCAAGGTGCGCAGGCCATCGGTGATAAAACGCTCGCCGGCCTGAGCCAACAAAGCTCCAATCTCTTCGCGGCGGTGTCTCTCGTTCTCGCTAAGGAACCGCACCCCCGGCAGACCTGTATTACGCAGCCCGGCAGCCACGTCTTCCAAGAAGTCAGCCGATTCCCCGCGTCCAATGCCTTGCGCTCCGCCGGGCACGTAGGCCAAGTAACGCACGACCACGAGTTGTGGCTCGGCTTCCAGCGCGATCTGTAGCAAGGTCGACTTGCCTGAACCGGGCGGGCCGATCAACGACACGTAGCCGCTTGGATGATCGCGGACCACGCACCGCAGTTGCGCTTCAGTGCTGGGATTGCGTTGCACGGCCACGCCGACAGGGAACTGATGGCGATGTCGCGGCTCGTTCTCGGGCCAGCTCATCTCCTCAAGGAACTCGGCCCGCGTCCACCGATCACGTTCGGGCACGCGCGCGACTAGGTGCGGGAGCCGATCGGCGATGCGGTCGACTTGTGGCTGAGTTCGGCTCGTGATTCCGTAGAGCGCGGCAAAATTCGGCTGGTCACCGTGCACTAGTTCCAGGCGCTGGAAGAATTCCTCAAATTCGGATTGGGTCAGCCCAGAGGCAGCCTCTAGATCGTCCAAGAACGGGCCCGACGGCGTGGAGCGCCACTGCGCCAGCGACCGGTCCGGATTGGCTTGCCACTCGGCGACGAACTGTCGTGTCGTGCCTCCGTTGCCGACGCGATCAGCATCTGACGGCGTATCGTCCACCACGACCCGCAGGCGGATGCGCACGTCGGGACAGCTGGCTTTCAGCTCCTGCCAAGCTTGCACCAGCCCGGGCAGCAAGCCCGCCCCACCGGTCAGGAGCGTAGCGATGCGAAACGGGTCCGGATCGCGTCTGGACTTAAACTGGTGGCCGATGACTTCGTCGTCGAAGCCGAGTACGACGTCGTCAGCGATGCCCGCACACCGATCCGCCACGCCAACCCAGCGCAATTGCCGGGTCTGGAGACCGTGGTAGATGGCGGCGGCCGCGGACGCGTACTGACGCGTGTACCCAAACATGGCATTTCGTTCGCCCGCGCCAGGCGCGCGACGAGTCGGTGCTGTACCGCCAGCGGTACCCTCGCCGCGGTCGACTGGATCAGGGG
>NZ_JBFTNR010000228.1:0-5445 GCF_056665995.1 Stenotrophomonas sp. 05L44_2 | reverse complement strand
GGGCACCAGCGGCGACTCCTCCGACAGGATCGGCAGGTCCGGTGTCAGCTGGCGCAGCCCCTGCTGGATCACCCGGTCGGCGGCAAGGTCGGCAGCGGTGACCGGGCTGTCGTCGTCCTTGAGTGTCACATCGAAACCGTTGCTGTAGACCTGCATGATCGCCTGCCCGGCTTCCTGGGCGATGGCGATCGCGGTTTCGCGCAGTTCCGTGGTCAGCTTGATCATCGTGCTCCCTGCAGCCACTGGCGGGCGATGAACAGCGCCGCCAGCGAACGCCCTTCGGAAAAGTCCTCGCGCAGCATCAACTGGTCCAGATCGGCCAGCTTCCACGGCACCACTTCCAGTTCCTCCGGCTCGTCGCCGGCCAGCTTCTCCGGATACAGGTCGCGCGCGACCACCAGCCAGGACTGATGGCTCATGTAGGTCGGCGCCAGGGTCATCGCGCGCAGCACGTCGACCCGCCGAGCGCCATAGCCGGCCTCTTCCTTCAGCTCACGGTCGGCGGCCTGCTCCGGCGTTTCGCCGGCATCGATCCGGCCCTTCACCAGGCCAAGCTCGTAGCGGTGCATGCCGGCCGCGTATTCACGTACCAGCAGCACGGTTTCTTCATCCAGCATCGGCACCACCACCACCGCGCCATGGCCACGGCTGACCAGGCGTTCGAAGCGGCGGCGTTCGCCGTTGGAGAACTCCAGGTCCAGGTGCTGGCGCTGGAAGGGCCCGTTCTCCTCGTCGGTGATCCGATGGATGATCGGCAGAGGACGCCTTGCGCGGTCATCGTTCACGCGGAATCTCCGGGGCAGACGGCGCGTGCGCCGAGGCCGATAGAATGTGCAGGCAGCAACATGTTCATGAGCCCGAAATGCTAGCAGACCCAACCCCCTCTCCGCTGGTCCAGCACTGGCGGCAACGCGACCTCAAGGTCCTGTGGCACCCGTGCACGCAGATGCGCGAGCATCCGGACACGTTGCCGCTGGTGCCGATCGCCCGCGGCGAAGGCGCCTGGCTGATCGATCACGACGGCAACCGCTACCTGGATGCGGTCAGCAGCTGGTGGACCAACCTGTTCGGCCATGCCGAGCCGCGCATCGGCGGTGCCATCGCCGCCCAGGCCGGACAGCTGGAACAGGTGATGCTGGCCGGGTTCGGCCACGAGCCCGCGATCACCCTGGCTGAGCGCCTGTTGGCCCTCGCGCCGCGCCAGCCCGGCCGCGCGCCACTGGCCAAGGTGTTCTACGCCGACAACGGTTCGGCCGGCGTCGAAGTGGCGCTGAAGATGGCCTTCCAGTATTTCCAGAACCGCGGTGAGACCCGGCGCACGCGCTTCGTCTCGCTGGAAAACGGCTACCACGGCGAGACGCTGGGCGCCCTCGCACTGGCCGACATTCCGCTGTACCGCCGGGTCTACGCGCCGCTGCTGGCCGAGGGCCTGTTTGCGCCCTCGCCTGACGCCTACCTGGCCGAACCCGGGCAGAGTGCGGCCGACCGCGCACGCCAGGCCGCCGATGGCCTGGCCACGCTGTTCGACCAGCATCCGGGCGAGATCTGCGCCGTGATCCTGGAGCCACGGCTGCAGTGTGCCGGTGGCATGCGCATGCACGATCCGGCCTATCTGCAGCGCGTGCGTGAACTGTGTGATGCCCATGGAGCGTTCCTGATCGCCGACGAAATCGCCACCGGCTTCGGCCGCACCGGCACGATGTTCGCCTGCGAGCAGGCCGGGGTGATGCCGGACCTGCTGTGCCTGTCCAAGGGCCTGACCGGTGGTTTCCTGCCCTTGGCTGCGGTGCTGGCCACGCAGGCGCTGTACGACGCCTTCCTTGATGATTCGCGCGAACGTGCCTTCCTGCATTCGCACAGCTACACCGGCAATCCGCTGGCCTGCGCGGCGGCGCTGGCCACGCTGGACATCTTCGGCGAGGACGATGTGATCGCGCGCAATCGCGGCATCGCCTCGGTGATGGGCACCTTGGCTGCGCCGTTTGCCGACCATCCGCACGTGGCCGATGTGCGCCAGGCCGGAATGGTGGTGGCCTTCGAACTGACCCGCAACGGTGACAAGCGCACGCCCTTCGATCCGGCCCTGCGGCTGGGGCTGCACGCCTACAAGGCGGCGCTGAAGCGCGGCGTGGTGCTGCGCCCGCTGGGCAACGTGCTGTACTGGATGCCACCGTACTGCGTGGACGATGAACAACTGGAGCTGCTGGCGCATACCACGCTGGCGGCCATCGACGAGGCGATTGCATGCGCGTGACCCGCTGCCCCATCGACCTGGCGCTGCACAGCGGCCAGACCGTGACCCTGCCGGAAGAGACGGCCAACCACCTGGTGYGGGTGATGCGCCTGCGCGAGGGTGATACCTGCGTGCTGTTCAACGGCGATGGCCATGACTACACCGCGACGCTGACCATGGCCGGCAAACGCGAGGTACAGGTACGCATCGACGCGGTGCAGGTGATCGCCAACGAGTCGCCGCTGACCATCACCCTGCTGCAGGGCATTGCACGCGGCGAGAAGATGGACCTGATCCTGCAGAAGGCCACCGAACTGGGGGTGAGCGCCATCGCGCCGGTGAATGCCGAGCGCACCGAAGTGAAGCTGGATGCAGCTCGCGCGGAAAAACGCGTGGCGCACTGGAACAACGTCGTGCAGTCGGCCTGCGGGCAGTCCGGTCGTGCGCGCATTCCGCAGGTAGGACCGCCGCAGTCGCTGGCACAGGCCAGCGCGGCACTGCCCGCCGATACGTTGCGGTTGACCCTGGACCCGCTGGGAGCGCACCGGCTGTCGACACTGCAGGCAGCGCCGGCCGGCGGCGTGGTGATCGCCATCGGCCCGGAAGGTGGCTGGTCGCCGCGTGACCGTGAGCAGCTCGCCGCCGCAGGCTTCCAGGGCCTGCAGCTGGGCCCTCGCATCCTGCGCACGGAAACCGCAGGCCTGGCCGCGATCGCAGCGTTGCAGGCACGGCTGGGCGATCTGGGGTAAGGCTCCGGTCCGGTGGCCGCTGCGCTCGCCGGGCATCGCCCGGCGGATTCCGGTCAGGCCGTCAGCGAATCCAGCGCAGCTTCCAGCGCGTCGAGATTCGGCAACAGCGCGCTCTGTTCGCCCAGCAGCACGCGCATGTGCACGATGTCAGGCAGGTTTTCCTCGGACGCGTCGGCCAGCAGGCCATCGCGCGGTACMGAAATCAGCTGCGGGAAGCTCTGCGTCAACAGCGCGTAGTAGGGGCGCTGCGGGTTGCCGTTGAGGGTCTTGAGCACCACCACCTTGTTGTGGCCGGCCACCGTCTCTTCGCCCAACCCGGAGAGCCGTGCGAACGACACCAGGGGCACCTGCCAGCCGTGCCAGCCGATCTCACCCACCAGCCAGCGCGGCGCGTCGGCTACCGCCTGCACCGGCACCCGCGACATCATCTCGGCCACGGTTGCATTGGGCAGCAGGACCCGTTCGGCACCGGCCGAGATCAGGACGCCACGGATCTCATCATTGCTGGCGTAGCTCATGCGGCATCTCCGTCGTCATCCAGGCCCCAGCGCGCGGCGATCACCTGCGCCAGTTCCTGCGGTTCACCGGCCACCATGCCGGCGGCGACCACCGCCGTCGCCGCAGCCGGGTCGTAGCAGCCTTCGCCCACCTGCCCGGCCACCCAGGCACCGGCGGCGGCGAGGTCCAACGCCGGGCCCACATGGGCCAGATCGGCACCGCTGAGCAGCACCAGCGCGCTGTGCTCGGCCGACAGCGCGGCAATCGAGATGCCCTGCGCTTCGCTCTGGAAATACAGGCCATCGGCAGCAGCGTGCACGCCGATGTCATCGGCCAGCACGTGCACTTCGCCAGCGGTGGCGCGCTGGCCGGCTTCGGCCAGCTGCACCGGCAGCGGCGATACGCGCGCCATCTGCTTGACCAGGTTGCCGTAGCGGCCGCCGTCCAGGCGCATGTGCACCAGCACCGGCACGGCCAGCCCGCTGGGCAGTGCAGCGAGCAGGCGACGCAACGCATCGGGACCGCCGATACCGGCCAGTACCAGCAGTGCGCCGGAGCGACTGCCTGCAGGCGCGGCAGCGTCCAGGTCGACCAGTGAAAGATGTCCGGTATCGAATGCAGGTTCCGCCGATTCGGTCGAGGTGGCAGCCGATGCAACTGCCGGCGCGTCGCTGGCCTCGTCAACCAGCGACCAGGCCGTGTGGTCGGTGAATACCGACGGCGCAGCTGCCGGTACCGGCGGCGGTTCCGGCGCGGCTTGCACAGGCGCTGCCGTTTCCGGCAGCACCGGCTGCAGCGCAGCCAGCGCCTGCTCCAGCGCGACGGGCTCGTGCAGGTGTGCCGGCGGCGAATAGAGGCCATCAGCCGGCACGTCGTCGGCCCACGAACGGGCCTGTTCCAGGTGCGTCTGCAGCGCGGTTTCCTTCGGCACCGGCGGCGTCGACGGCAGGCCCGGCTCCAGCTGCAGTGCCGGTTCGTCCTCGGCGCCGGGCGGCAGCACCTGCTGGTGGCCGTGCAGCTTGGCGGCAAGGTGACGGCCCCAGCGCTGCGCTTCCCAACCATCGCGACGCGCGGCCAGTTCAGCCTCATCGAACACCAGGGTCAAGCCGGGCGCCGACAGCGCCGGTTCCAGGCGCTCCAGCGCGTCTTCAATGGCCGCTTCCAGCGCGATCACCACGAACTGCGGGCGCGCATCATGCAGCGCCTGCGGTTCCAGCGTCATGGGATCGTCTTCCAGCACGATCTGCACGTCGGCATGGGCCAACGCCTCGCGCAGGCGCTCACGCGCCGCACCCGGGCGGGCCAGCAGGGCTACGGCCGGAACCGGATCGAGGTCACTCACGGACACGGGCAATCCCCAGCAAGTCGTACACGTTACGCATCAGGTCCAGCTCCTGGTACGGCTTGCCCAGGTAGCGCTGCACACCGATTTCGAAGGCGCGCTGGCGGTGCTTGTCGCCGCTGCGCGAGGTGATCATCACGATCGGCACGTCCTTGTAGCGCGGGTCGGCACGCATCGCGGTGGCCAGCTCGTAGCCGTCCATCCGCGGCATTTCGATGTCCAGCAGCATCAGGTCCGGCACGCGCTCTTCCAGCTGTTCCAGGGCTTCGACGCCATCGCGGGCGACGCTCACCTCGAAGTTGTGACGCTCCAGGATACGGCCGGTGACCTTGCGCATGGTCAGCGAATCATCCACCACCATCACCAACGGCACCTGCCGTTCCTGGCGGGGTGCGTTGACCAGCACCGGCGCGGTCGGGTTGGCCAGGAAACGACGCACCAGCGGGGCCACGTCCAGGATCACCACCACCCGGCCATCGCCGGTGATGGTGGCGCCGTAGATGCCCGGCACCGAGGCGATCTGCAGGCCCACCGGCTTGACCACGACTTCGCGGTTGCCCAGCACCTGATCGATCGCAACGGCGGCGCGCAGGTCGCCGGCGCGGACCAGCAGCAGCGGCACC
>NZ_JBFTNR010000227.1:0-5450 GCF_056665995.1 Stenotrophomonas sp. 05L44_2 | reverse complement strand
TCGCAGCAACGTTCAGCGCACCGGTTCCCAGCGCTCCACTGTTGCCCAGCAACAGGCCGCCGCCCGCCAGGTTCAGGCCRCCACCGAAGGTATTGGCACCGTTGAGCGTCAACACCGTGGCGCCGTTCTTCGCCAGGCCACCGTCGCCGGACACCACGCCGCCCAGCGTGATGTTCTGGCTGCCGGGGAGCGTAAGAATCGCACCGGTACCCAAGGCCACGTTGTTGCTCAGGTTCAGCGCAACCGCCGCGTCCAGCGACACGTTGCCGCCGATGTTCAGCGCKCCGGTRCCGGCCGCCGCACTGCTGCCCAGCAGCACGCTGCCGGCATTGAGGTTGAGGCCACCGCTGAAGCCATTGGTGCCGTCCAAGGTCAACCGCGAGGCGCCGTTCTTGGTCAGGCTGCCGACGCCGGAGATGTCGCCGGTCAGGGTGATGTTGTTGCTGCCGCCCAGGGTCAACGCGGCACCGAGGTTGACCGCGTTGCCCAGGGTCAGCGCAGAGCTGCCGTCCAACGTCGCGGCACCGTTGATGCTGAGCGCGCCGGTGCCCAGTGCACCGCTGTTGCCCAGCAGCAGACCGCCAGCATTGAGCGCGACGCCGCCGGTGAAGGTGTTTGCGCCGGTCAACGTCTGTACACCACTTCCGCTCTTTACCAGGCCTCCGCCGACGCCACTGATCACTCCAGCGAAGGTCTGGTCGGTCGCACTACCAAAGGTGAGCGTATTGCCGCCCAATGCCACGGTGGAACCTGCCACGCCGGACAGTGCACCGATGGTCTGGTTACCACCCAGGGAAAGATCCAGCGCCGCCCCAGCCCCCGACAGGCTGACCGCGCCGGTCGCGGCCAGGCTGCCACCACTGCCCAGCGCCACCGTGCCGGCAGCAACGTTCAAACCACCGGTGAAGGTATTGGCGCCGTTGAGCGTCAGTGTCGAAGCCCCGCTCTTTATCAGGCCGCCACCACCGGAAATCGCACCGCCCAGTGTCAGCGCGTTGCCACCCAGCACGTTCAACGAACCTGCCGCGCCGATGATCACGTCATTGCCCAGGGTCAGGGCTGAAGAGGTATCCAGCGTCGCAGCGTTGTTGATGTCCAGCAGGCCGGTACCGAGCGCACTGCTGTTGCCCAGCAGCAGGCCGCCACCGTTGACGACGAGGCCGCCACTGAACGTGTTGGTGCCGTTCAAGGTAAGCAGCGATGCGCCGTTCTTGCCAATGTTGCCGACGCCGGAGATCACCCCGTTCAACACCACGGGCTGGCCGCCCTGCAGCGCGAGCGAGCCGCCGGCGCCGAGCGTGATGTCGTTGGCCAGGGTGAGCGCTGCGGTGGTGCCATCCAGCGTGACCTCGCCGCCCACGCTCAGCACACCCGTTCCCAATGCACCGTTGTTGCCGAGCAGCAGGCCGCCGCCATTCAGGGCAAAACCACCGGTCAAGCTGTTGCTGCCGGACAGTGTCTGCACTCCGGTACCGACCTTGACCAGGCCACCGGTAGTGCCAGTGAAGTTGCCGGCGAAGGAGGTATTGCCGAGACCGCCTAGAGTAAGTGTGCGAGTGCCCAGGCTGACCGTTCCACCAAGCCCGGACAGCGAGCCGACGGTCTGGTTGGCTGCGGCAGTGAGGTCCAGCGACGTGCCCGCCGTGAGCGAGATCGCAGCGGTCGGTGACAGGCTACCGCCTGCACCGAGCGCCAACGCGCCGCCCGCGATCGAGACATTGCCGGTAAGCGTGTTTGCACCGCCCAAGGTGAGCGTGCCGGCGCCGTTCTTCACCAGGTTGCCGGCACCAGACAGCGCACCGTTCAACGTCAACGCATTGGTGCCGACCAGATTCAGACTGCCACCACCGTTGACGACGATGTTGTTGGCGAGATTGAAGGCCCCGCTGGTATCCAGCGACGCGGCACCACCTACCGTCAGGTTGCCGCTGCCCAGCGCACCTGCGTTGCCCAGCAGCAAGCCGCCAGCATTGAGGTTGACGCCACCACCGAACAGGTTCGCGCCGCCCAGCGTGACCACACCGGTGTTGGTCACGGTCAGGCCGCCAGCACCGGACAGCACACCACTCAAGCTGAAGGGGTTGGTGCCGCCCAACGTCAGTCTGCCAGTGTTGAGCGCAAAGGAATTTGCAAGCGTGAGCCCGCCCGCCGATGCCGCGATGGCGCCGCCGTTGACGTTGAAGGTACCGGTACCGAATGACGCCGCGTTGTTGAAGTTGACCAAGCCATCGTTGATCGTGGCACTGGTTCCGGTCCAGGCACCTTGCAGATTCCAGGTACCACTGTTGACGGTCAGGTTCTCGAATCCGGTGTAGCCGGACCAGTTGATCGTGGTCACCGCACCGCCAGTGCCACTGCCCGGGCCGGTTGCGCTGTTCTGCAGGAGCAGGCGGTCGCCGGTACCGGTACCGCCATCGACGATGCCCGCCGCTGCGAGGTTCACGCCTGCAGCACCGAATACGCCGGCAATACCGGTCGCCAGCGGCCCCAGCGCCACGCTGGAGCCGGACACTGCAGTGAAGCTGTTGCCGGTCGTGGTGGAGTTGCCCAGATGCACGCTGCCAGTGATGGTGCCGGCGTTGATCACGGTGTTGCCAGCAGCTGAGCTACCCAACCCGATGCGCCCGGTGATGGTGCTGGTATTGACGAGGTTCGCCCGGGCACCGCCGTAGGTGACGATCGCCGCAGCATCGGCGGTGGTCAGCAGGCCCGCTCCGAGAATGGACATGCCCACGGTGCCGTTGTTGGTGATGTTGGTTACCCCGCCAGCAGCGTTCTCGGTGATCAGCGCCTGCCCGCCCAGGCCCAGAATCGAGCCGATGTTGACCAGGCCCTTGATGCTGCCGCCCGCCTGGTTGGTGACGTTGATCGTGTTGCCACCGGCGGTGTTGTTGCCCAGCACCATGCCAGAGGCAGCCAGACTGATACCTCCGTTGAGAGTGGGATCAATCGAGCCTGCGTTGTTCACAGTGATCCCGTTGCCGGTCAGCGTCACTGCGTTGCCGCCGACGATGAGCGGCACGCTCAGCACCGCGCCGGTGGCGATGTTCAGGGTCACGCCATTGGCGGTACTGGAAAGATTGTTCTGGTCCGTCGCGCCATCGCAGGTAATCACCGCACCGGCCGTGGTGCATGCCGCAAACGCCGACCCACTGGCCAAAGTAGCGGCCAATGCCAGCGCCAGCCGATGCGCCTTCAAGCCCGGCAGGTGTCGTCCTGCCGATTTACCGCCTCCCGTCGGATTCTGGGTGATTTCCGAGGCCACCTGCATCACACCCAGGGCACGGTTGAAAACCAGACGGTAAATGCGGTTCATCGGTAAATCTCCATGAAATGACCGGTGGCACAGCAGGCAGGTTTTTTGGAGGTGATGTCGTCCTGCCCTGCTCCACCCGGGAACAAGACCTGCGGTATCAACCTTGAAAAACAGTCACACTTTCACGTGCAAGCGCTGCAGGAACTGCGCGCGCCTGCCTGTCCGTCAGCGCGAAAACTCCCCGGTTTCGCTTGACGAATGGGCGCACTGTGCGGCCGTCAACGCCAGCACCACGTGAATCCGGCACGTTATTTTCATGATGGCCGTCAAATAATCACGACAGTCGTCACGACTTTGCCGAAAATGCATATTCTCTTGTTTCCGCAGAACGGGAATATCCATATTCCCGCCGCATTCGTAACCGGCCTCAGCTGCTGGAGAGTTTCATCAGAACCAGGCCGGCGACGATCAGTACCGCCGCGCCAATCCGCATCGGGCTGACCTGCTCGCCCAGGAACACGATGCCGACCACGAAAGCACCGACCGCGCCGATACCGGTCCAGATCGTATAGGCGGTGCCCAGCGGCAGGCTGCGCATGGCGACGGCCAGCAGCCAGAAGCTGGCGATCATGCCGACGATGGTGATGACGGTGGGGGTGAGTTTGGTGAAGCCTTCAGACTGCTTCATCGACACGGCCCAGACGATTTCCAGCAGGCCGGCAAACAACAGATAGATCCAGGCCATGACAGCCCTCCTTTGGTAGGGCCAGGCCGTCCTGGTCATTGAATCCCGATGTGGGGGAGGTCGTTCCTCCTGGGACCGGATTCTAGCAACGGCGGCAGCCACCGGCCGACGCTGGGCGCACAGGGTTACATCGGATTCAGTGCATGAAGCTGGCATCAACGCACCTGCCTGCGCTAGAATGCGCGTCTGCCATCGGTAAGCCGATGTGCAGTCCGGCTGTGGTCTCCGGCGCACAACGCGCTGCTTCCCCTGATCCGTGAATCGGCCGCCTCCGGGCGGCCAACGTCTCTATGGTGGCCCCGTCGGCCCCTCGCGACGCTAGGTCGAAAACTCCGCCAGGGCCGGAAGGCAGCAACGGTATCGATCGACGCGGGCGCCGAGGTCAGCCGGCGGGGCCACCGCCTTTTCGGCGAAGCCCCGCTCCGGTAGATGCCAACCTTGGTTGGCGCCCTTCGCCGGGCATGTCCCGGCGCTACCGCTCCTCAGGCGTACCCTGATGGAACACCATCCGCCAGCCCGTTGAATGCTGACGCCACAGCGAGCTGCGCAGCACCCACCGCTGCGGTTGGTCATCGACGTGATAGCGACTGCGGTAACGCACCTGGGCCAGGCCCTTTGCCAGCATCCACACGGCGTACTGGTCCGACTCGATCACCACCTGCGCACGCTCCAGCGGGATCTCTTCCAGCGCGGCTTCACGGCCGTAGCACTGGCCGGAGCTGCCGATCTCATTGAAATCCTCATCCAGCAATGCCGCCAGACGCTCATGGTCTGCGCGCACCTGCGGGCAATGCAGTGCGCGTTCCAACCCCTCCAGTTCGGCGGCCAGCGCCGGTGAAGCGGCGGCGCCAGCGCTGCTCACGGCGGATCCTGCGCCAGCACGTGCGGGGCGGTCGGCGCGGCCAGCACAACACACTGGCCCGGCTGTGCCACCCGGTGCCCGCGCGCGGCCAGGGCCTGGCCATCGGCCACGCTGGCGTAGTGGTACAGCATCATCCGTGCCTGCAGCTCGGCGCTGTACTCGCGCTCCAGGTCATCTACCCCGGTATGCGAAGGATTGCCGTGCAACCCGCAGTCGTGGGCGATCAGTTCGTTGTCACTGGCATAGCGCGCCAGCATTTCCGGAATCGGCCTGGTGTCGCCGCTCCAGGTCAGCGCGCCCTGCAGGCGCAGGCCATAGGCCGTCTCCGGCCAGTGGTGCCGCACGGGGAACACCTCCAGCCGCACCCCCTCGTGCCAGAACGCATCGCCCACCACGATCAGCTGGAAGGCATCCCAGAAGTTGGCGCCGCCCTCGGCCAGCACGTTCGGGTAATCGCCGATGCGCTTGTGCAGCAGCGGCACCACCGTGGCCGGCACGTACAGGCGCACCTTGCCACGCCGCTGCGCGCTGAAGAAGGTATCCACGAACAGCCGTTCGAAACCGGCCACATGGTCCAGGTGTACATG
>NZ_JBFTNR010000226.1:0-5475 GCF_056665995.1 Stenotrophomonas sp. 05L44_2 | reverse complement strand
GCTGTCGCCGCTCCGGCATCCTGGCCTGCGGCCATAGCACCGGCCTCCGCGGCGGCAGCCGCCTCGGCACCGGGCTGGTCGCCGCCGCCTTCCTGTGCAGCACGGCCGACGAATTCAATCTGCACGCGCTCACCCTCGCTGCCCTGCTCGTCCGGCGAAGACGTGCGGATCACCGCCACCCACAGCAGCAGCAGGAAGAACAACAGATGCAGCAACGCGCTGAGCAATGCCGAGGTCCAGCGCATCCAGCGCTGGTCACGCGGCGCCGGATCCCAGTCCTGCCAGAACAGGCGGCGCAGGGACGCCCATGGCCCCAGCGCCGGCAAGCGCCCCGGAGGCCCGGGCAGCGGCCGCGGCAGCAGCACTGCGATCACCTCGCGCGCGTGGAACGGACGCGGCAGCGGCGTCAGCGTCCGCAGCCAGATCGCCCAGCCGTACGGCAGGCCAGTGCTCTTCTCGAGGATGGGCGGTCGCKGCTGGCGCGCCAGCAGCAGGTCGATGAGTTGCTCGGCTCTGGGCAGAGGCACGCGTTGGCGATCAGGCGGCGTTGCCGCGCGGAATATACGGAGCGTGGCCGCTGTCGTGATCGGTAGCGTCACGCACCGCAGTCACCCCCGGCACACGGCCCATCAAGGTCTTCTCGATGCCCTGCTTGAGGGTGACGTCGGCCATGCCGCAGCCCTGGCAGCCACCGCCGAAGCGCAGCAGCACCACGCCGTCGGCCGAGACTTCCTGCACGGCGACCTTGCCACCGTGCGACGCGAGCTGCGGATTGACTTCGTTTTCCACCACCCAATGCACGCGCTCGACCAGCGAGGCGGCATCGCCGGGCGCTTCGCCCTTGATCCGCGGCGCCTTGATCGTCAGCTGCTGGGTACCAGCGGTACCGGGCACGATGTCGATCTCCGCGCCATCGAGCCAGCCAACGCTGCTTGCGTCGACATAGAGGGTGAAGCCATCACAGTCCACCGCCCACTCGTCGCCGAGCAGGTCGGTCGGCTCGGCGAACTCAAGCCGGGCATCGGCACGCGGGGTGCYAGGATCGACCGCACTCAAGCGCACGCCCATGCCGGGCACGCCCTCGCGTTCGATCAGCTTGCGGAAATGGGTCTGGGCAGTGTCGGAGATCTGGATCATCAGGCTATTCTAGCCAAGTAAGCGTCAGCCGCTCATTCGATTTATACACCGGCCGGCGCATTGTTCAGTCAACACGAGGTGGAGGAACCCATGGCCGACCTGATTCCGCTGGCACAGRCCCGTTGCGTGCCGCGCAAGGGCAGCGACCACAAGCTGGGCGAGGCCCGCCTGGCCGAACTGCTGCCGCAGGTTCCCGGCTGGGAGCTGGCCGAGGCCGGCCAGGCGCTGGTGCGCACGTTCCGCTTCAAGGATTACTACGCCACCATGGCCTTCGTGAACGCGCTGGCCTGGATCGCCCACGGCGAGGACCATCACCCGGACCTCGGCGTCCACTACGACCGTGCCGTCGTCCGCTACTCCACCCACGACGTGGGCGGCCTGAGCGAGAACGACTTCATCTGCGCAGCGAAGACTTCGGCCCTGACGGAGCAACTGAAATGAACGTGCGATTGCTGAGCCTGTCCCTGCTTGCCGTGACCGGCCTGGCCGGCTGCGGCACCTCCGAACCGCCGGCAGCACCGGCTGCCGCACCCACCGAAGTGGCTGCGGTGAAAACCCCGCCGCCGCAATACCCGCTGGAACTGGCCTGCACCGGCGTGGGCGGCACCAGCACCTTCAAGGTGGTGATCGGCACCGACGGCAAACCCAGCGAGGTCACCCTGCTGACCGGCGCGGGCAACCCGCAGCTGGACGATCTGGCAAAGACCGCCGTGCAGGGCTGGCAGTTCAAGGCAGCCACCCGCAATGGCGAGGCCGTACCGGCTACGATCCAGGTGCCGGTCAGCTTCAACCCGCCGCAACCCAAGCCGGACCAGTGCTTCGCCATCGAAGAAAGCCTGCGCCGCGGCGGCTGATCGCCTGCCGGTGACGAGGCCAGCCGACGCCCGCCTCGCCTTTGCCGCCCCGGCCCGTGCCGGGGCGATTGCTTGATGACAAGGAACGCGTCGGTACATGCTGCAGATTCCCCCCGAAAACATCTGGATCGCCCTGGCGGTCACCCTCGCTGCGGGCCTTGCCACCGCCATCGGCAGCCTGCTGGTGCTGTTCTCGCGTCGCCCCAATCCGCGCCTGCTGGCCTTCGGCCTGGCCTTTGCCGGCGGCGCGATGGTGTACGTCTCGCTGTCGGAGATCCTCAACAAATCCATCGCCTCGTTCGCGCTGGCCTATGGTGAACGCACCGGCTTCACCTACGGCACCCTCGCCTTCCTGCTGGGCGTGGTGGTGATCGTGCTGATCGACCACTTCATTCCCAACCCGCATGACAGCCTGGACAAGCAGGACCCGGCCTTCCGCGAGAACAGCCGCGAATACCTGAAGCGGGTCGCCCTGCTGACGTCGGTGGCGATCACCGCGCACAACTTCCCGGAGGGGCTGGCGACGTTCTTCGCGACGCTGGAGAGCCCGTCGGTGGGCATGCCGCTGGCCTTCGCCATCGCCATCCACAACATTCCCGAGGGCATCGCCATTGCGGTGCCGGTGTACTTCGCCACGCAGAACAAGTTCTACGCGTTCGCCGCCAGCCTGCTGTCAGGCCTGGCCGAGCCTGTGGGCGCGGCGATCGGCTATGTACTGCTTTCCGGCTCGCTGTCCCACGCCACGTTCGGCTGGGTGTTCGGCCTGATTGCCGGTGTGATGGTGTTCCTGGCGCTGGACGAGCTGCTGCCGGCGGCCAAGCGCTACGCCAAGGGCCACGAAACCGTGTATGGCCTGGTGGCCGGCATGGGTACGCTGGCGATCAGCCTGGTGCTGTTCAAGTGGTGAGGGATTTCCGGCCAACGGGCTGAGCCCCCCTCGCGGCTGGCGGAGCGAGATGCTGCGGTTGGGCCGGGCGAGGTGGGTATGCGGGGGACGCCGTAAACCCATCCATGGGGGCTTGGGCGCGCCATCCATGGCGCTTACACCCCCGCAAACCCACCTCGCCCGGCCCCTGACAGGCTACGTGCGTGCCAGCCGCGCGATGAAAGGATTAAAAACGAAGCCCGCGCTGCGCGCGTGAGTCGAGCGTGGCTCGACTCTGCAAAGGCTGCGTGCAGCCTGGGGTCTACGCTGCGGCTGTCGGGTCCGCCTTGTAGCGAGCCGAGCACCGCAGGTCCGGCGAGGGCGAAGAGGCGCGGGTGTTTGAGCGCAGCGAGTTCCGCGCCGCCCCTCGGCGGACCGAGGAGCACAGGGCACCGGCGCGCAGCGCTGGCTCGCGGATGGCGGCGTGTTTCTTTGGTTACTTTCTTTGCACGAGCAAAGAAAGTGACAAGCCCACTTATCGCAGGGAAACGACGGCTCCAGCCAAACGCCCGGCGCCGCCGAACCGCCCTTAGCGAAGTCGATCCAGCGCCTCGACCAGCTCATCGGCCAGCGGCGCGTTCAGCACATACGGGCTCTTGCCGTCGTCCAGCGCGAACTCCAGCGACGCGGCATGCAGGAACAGGCGCTTCAGCCCGATCTGCTCACGAAGCCGCTTGTTGACCGCAGGATCGCCGTATTTGTCGTCACCGGCTACCGGATGCCCCAGATGCTGGGCGTGCACGCGGATCTGGTGGGTGCGGCCGGTTTCGATGCGCACCTCGCAATAGGAATGGCCGCCCTTGCGCTCCAGCACCCGGAAATGGCTGATGGATTCCTTGCCGATCGCGTTGACCTGCACATGACGCTCGCCGCCCTGGCGCAGGCCCACGTGCAACGGCGCGTCGACCGTCATCACCCCGTCCGGCATGCGCCCGGCCAACAGGGTCAGGTAGCGCTTGCGGATACCGGCGCCGTGGTCTTCACGCAGCAGTGCCTGCAGCTCGCTCAGTGCCGAACGCTTCTTGGCCACGATCAACAGGCCCGACGTGTCACGGTCCAGCCGGTGGACCAGTTCGAGGGTCTGCCCGGGGCGCAGAGCGCGCAGGGTCTCAATGGCGCCGAAGCTGATGCCGCTGCCACCATGGCTGGCGACGCCCGTCGGCTTGTTCAGCGCCAGCAGCCGGGCATCTTCGAAGACGATGGCCTGCTCCAGCCGACGCATGAACGCCTCGGGCGGACCCGCCTTGTCTCCCTCTTCGCTGAGACGAACCGGCGGTATCCGCACTTCGTCGCCGGCCTCCAGCTTGCGCTCGGCCTTGGCGCGGCCGCCATTGACGCGCACCTGGCCGCTGCGGACCAGCTTGTAGACCAGGCTGCGCGGGGCACCCTTGAGCTGGCCGAGCAGGAAATTGTCCAGGCGCTGGCCGGCGCGGTCGGCCGGAACGGTGATCATGCGCACGGAAGGCTTGTCGCCGGCCGGCTTGGTGGGGTCTTGTGCAGTCATCAGCCTGTTTATTCTGTTACACTCGGGGGGCGAGATAAGGGATTGATTTCGTTGGAAGTTACTCAGGGCCAGAAGCCCCGCTTCCGACGAATCCGGCACAGTGCGCGACCACCGCCCGCGGGGCGGCCATGTTAGCGGCTCACCGGCGTTCCCGGCCATCGCCGATTGCCTGACACGCAGTCGCGCTGAACATGTCCCGTGCGGCGCTCCAGCCTGGCTGACAGCTGCCTCCGGCCCTGCAACACCCAAAACCAGAAAATTGAAGCGCTCCCGCGGCCTGCCGTGGTGTCGTAGCGCTGGAAACCCAAGCCGCCCTCCCCGCGCTTGCGCGAATGGGCGGCGAGCCGTGTCCAGAGGCGAAACTCCATGGCGTTCCGCGCGGTAGCCGCTTGCGAGGAACGCAACAATGAAGCGAATGCTGATCAACGCCACGCAGGCTGAAGAGCTGCGTGTTGCCATCGTGGATGGCCAGTCGTTGTATGACATCGACATCGAGCAGCCGTCCAAGGAACAGAAGAAGTCCAACATCTACAAGGGCCGGATCTTCCGCATCGAGCCCTCGCTGGAAGCGGCCTTCGTTGAATACGGTGGTGGCCGCCATGGCTTCCTGCCGCTGAAGGAAATTTCCCGCGATTACTTCCAGGCCGGTGTCGACCACAACAAGGCCGGCATCCGCGAGCTGCTGAGGGAAGGCCAGGAAATCGTCGTCCAGGTGGACAAGGAAGAACGTGGCAACAAGGGCGCCGCCCTGACCACGTTCATCTCCCTGGCCGGCCGTTACATGGTGCTGATGCCCAACTCCCCCAGTGCCGGCGGTGTTTCCCGTCGCATCGAGGGTGAAGACCGGGCGGCCCTGAAGGACGCTCTGGACAAGCTGAACATCCCCGACGAAATGGGCGTCATCATCCGTACCGCCGGCGTTGGCCGCGATGCGGAAGAGCTGCAGTGGGATCTGGATTACCTGCTGAACGTCTGGCGCGCCATCGCCGAAGCAGCCCTGAGCAAGCCGGCCCCGTTCCTGATCTACCAGGAATCGCGCCTGATCGTGCGCGCCC
>NZ_JBFTNR010000225.1:0-5484 GCF_056665995.1 Stenotrophomonas sp. 05L44_2 | reverse complement strand
CATCTGCGCACCGATGCCGAGCATGCGGCGGGTGCCGGAGAAGCGACTGTCGGCACATACCAGCAGCCGCGCATGCAGCTCGCTGCCATCGTCCAGGCGCACCACGTGGCCCTGGCTGTCGGCGCGTACCGCCTGCACCTTGCGGCCATCAAACAATTCCAGCCCGTCCTGGCCCTGCACCGCCTGCCAGGCCGCGCGGCGGATCAGATGGTTGGGCACCAGCCAGCCCAGCGGCTGGCCATCGACCTGGCTGCTGGCGAAGGTCAGCGCGAAGGGCGAACCTCCGTTCAGCACCCGCGCGTCGCGCAGTTCGGCAACCTCGGCTTCGGGCAGGCGCTGCCACAGGCCAAGCTGTTCCAGGCTTTGCCGCGAGGCATGGGTCAGGGCGATTTCGCGGCCGTCGAAGGCCGCCTCGGCCAGGGCCTGGCGCGGCTGTGCCTCGACCAGCCCCACCTGCAGGCCAGTGCTGGCCAGCGCGCGCGCAAAGCACAGCCCGGCCGGTCCGGCGCCGACCACCACCACGTCCATCCTGCGCATGCGCGCCTCCTGCCGTTGATCCAGTCGCGGCCAGCATAGCGCTGCGTGCCTGACCGGCCTTGATCTGGATCAGCTGCGCGTCACAGCAGCGCGAACACCATCGCCAGGATCGCCACGATCGACACCAGCCAGACCAGGCTGCGCACATAGGGCACGCCGGCTGCGTACAGCGGCAGGTAGACAACACGTGCCCAGAAGTAGACCTGCGCCGCCAGCGCGGTGGTGTCGCTGCCACGCCCGGCCAGCATCACCGCAATCGCAGCGGCGGCGAAGAACGGGAAGGTCTCGAAGAAGTTGGATTGCGCCCGCTGCAGTCGTCCAGCCAGTGGACTCAGCGGCTTGGACGAGTCGTCTCGTGCAGAAGCGTTCCATTTCATCCCGCGCTCGCGGGTGACCACGGTGGAGGCGGCAAAGATGTAGACGAAACCCAGCAGCATCGCCCACGCCAGCATCGTCAGTTCGGTGGCCATCGTCGATCTCCGTCAGGGGCTGGATGCGCGCAGGCTGTAGCCGGCCAAGCGCCAGGTCTGGTCTTCGTCGAAGCGGAACGACACCAGCTCGCGTACCGGCTGCGCGCTGTTGGCGAARCGGGTCGGGAAGCTGACGTTGATGTACAGGCCTTCGGGCACCGCAGCACCTGCAGCGTATTTCACGCGGGTGATGGTCGGCTGGCCACGCCCGGCCAGCGCGCCAAGACGCGTGCGGTCTGCCGCAAGCTGGCTGACGAAGGCCGCCTTGGGCACTGCGCGGCGGGCAACCGCCGAGGCGCCGTCCCACAGCTCACCGGCCCGATTGGCGTCGACCAGTTGCGCGGCCTTCAATGCGGCACTGCCCATTTCCGCGTCCTGTTTCTGCACCTGCGCCTGCTGGGCCGGGCTCAACGCCGGCGCGGCAGCAGTGGCCGGCTTCGCGGCCGTCGGTGCGCTCGGCGCGGGGCGAGCCGGGGCCGGTGCGGGCGTGGCCGGCGCCGGCGTTTGCGCCAGTGCAGCCAGGGGCAACAGGGACAGCAGCAGGAGCACGCGCTTCATGGACACCGCCGGTTCGATGGAAAGAACCGCAGTCTACGCCAGCGCAGTGAGTGGACCGTCAGCGCGCCTGGACGCTGCCTTCCACCGCGCCCGCCTCGGCCTGCGCCGCCGGTGCCGCCGATGCCGCGGGCAGCTGCTCGGCCACCGGCGGCTGCTCCGGCGGTGCCGGTGGCAGCGTAGCCACGTCGATCTCCGACAGCGGGCTTTCCTCCGGGCACACCGGGTCGGGGAAGCCGAAGCGCTGCTTCAGCGACTGGCCACAGCTGTTGATCGATTCCATGTCGGCACCGTCGCGCTTGCACTGCTGGTCGAACGCCACCAGGAACGCATCCTTGCGCTGCACGAAGTCGTCGCCGCAGGTACGCATCTGCTTGATCCGCTCCAGGTCGTCCTGCACGGCGTTGGTCCCGTCCAGGCCGTACTGGCGAAGCTCTTCGGCAGTCAGCAGGCGCAGGCTGCGGTTGGGCACGGTCATCATCAGGTCGGCCACACCCACCGCCACACCATTGCGCTGCAGATAATCCTTCACGTTGTCATAGACCTCGTGCAGTTCGCGGTTGAGCTCTGCGCGCGAAGTGGCCTTGGAACTGATGCGCATCATGCGGTGGATGCCGACCTTGCCGGTCAACAGGCGGTTGTCGCCGGCAGCCAGCACGAACACGCAGGCGCTGTGGCAGATCGAGCCCTCGCGCACCCAGATGGTCCAGCCGGATTCGCCGATGCTGTCGCCGGCAACGATGGCCGATTCCACCTGGCCACCGCTGGAATCCAGATCCAGGATGCGCTTGTGGATCTGCAGCTCGTCGGCGACCACGGCCAGCCGCCACATCATCTCGGCAAACCCGGGGTTGATCTTGCCGTTGTAGCGCACGCGCAGCAGGCCACGCTCGGCGCACGGCGCCAGCGCCTGCTTCAACTGTTCGCGCTGCAGGCCTTCCAGTTCAATGCCATCGCCGCCGTCGCCAGCGTAATCGGTGGTGCAGCTGACCCAGGCCTTGCCGTTTTCCAGCTGCGCCTGCGGCCAGGGCCGATCAGCCCGGCTGCGCGCCTGTGCCGGCGGGGGCGGCGCATCGGCGGCATTGATCGACACCATGTTTTCGCCATCGCTGGCCGGGGCCCGCGTGGCCTTGTCGGCAGCGGTGACGTTGCCGGGGTTCTCCAACTGGCTGCAGCCCGCCAGGGCCAGGAATAACAGGGGCAACCAGCGGAGTTTGGCGGACATCGGGCAACCGGATTCAGACAGGCAAGAACCACAGTCTACCCGTCCATGGCGCGCATTCAGCGCCCGCCACTGAACCTGTTCTGACCCTCACGTACCGTCATTTCCCATTCCAGTGTCTTCCCCCTTCCCATCCACGCATGGCGTGGATCTACATGTCGACCAAGGTCGACACCCACCAAGAGCAGGCCATGCCATCTCGACAGTTCGCGGAAATCTGTCGAAGGCGGGGTGGATCCGGTTGCAGGGGTGTCCGCGGCATGGATGCCGCGGCCAAGCTTACAGGGACGTACTTGCAGCGTCCCCTGCAACCGGACCCACCCCGCCATCCCACGGCTAGCCCGCTGTTGCCGTTGCCGTTGCCGTTGCCTTTGCGGGTGCCGGGCGCAGCCCGGCCAGGCCCCTCCAGCATCCATGTCCGAATATGGCGAGTACTACCGCCCGCAGGCGCCTAGACTGGCGCCATGGATACCGCACTCGCCCTCGACACTGCCGCCTGCGATCGCGCTCGCCTGGCCCGTGATGCACGCTTCGACGGCGTATTCTTCACCGCCGTGCGCAGCACCGGCATCTACTGCCGGCCGGTGTGCCCGGCGCCACCACCGAAGCCGCGCAACATCACCTATTTCCCCACGGCTGCGGCCGCTGCGTCCGCCGGCTATCGCCCCTGCCTGCGCTGCCGCCCCGAGCTGGCCCCGCTGGCACAACAGGCGCTGGCCGGACAGGCCGTGCAGCGGGCCCTGGCGCTGATCCATGCCGGCTTCCTGCAGGACCAGCCGGTGGCCGAGCTGGCAGGAAAGATCGGCCTCAGCGCACGCCAGCTGCAACGCCTGTTCGTCGAACGGCTGGGCGCAACGCCAGGGCAGATCCACGCAACCCATCGCCTGCTGCTGGCCAAGCAGCTGCTGACCGAAACCACGCTGCCGGTGACCGACGTGGCACTGGCCGCTGGTTACAACAGCCTGCGCCGCTTCAATACGGCATTCCTGCAGGGCTGCGGCATGGCGCCCACCGTACTTCGCCGCCAACACCATCCCCTGGCCGCCGACGATGGCGGGCTGGTGCTGCGCCTGGGCTATCGACCGCCGCTGGATTTCCCCCGCATGCTGGCCTTCCTGCGCAAGCGCAGCCTGCCCGGCATCGAACTGATCGGTGAAGACAGTTACCAGCGCGTGTTGAGCACAGCCGAGCGCCCCGCCCTGCTGCGCGTCACCGCCGACCCGAAGCGGCCCGAGCTGCGCCTGCAACTGGGCGCGGTCGACCCACGCCTGATTCCGGACATCGTGCGCCGCGTGCGCCGTGTGTTCGACCTGGACGCCGACCTGCAGCAGGTGCACGCAGCGCTGGGCGATGAACCGCTGTTGGCGCGCGGCATCGCCGAGCGCCCCGGCCTGCGCGTGCCAGGCGGATGGGACGGCTTCGAGGTGGGCGTGCGCGCGGTACTGGGCCAGCAGGTCAGCGTGGCCGCGGCCACCACGTTCGCGCGCCGGCTGGTCGATGCCTACGGTGCGCACCTGCCCGGCATGCCGTCCGAATTCGACCGTCAGTTTCCAGCGCCGGACGTACTGGCCGACGCGCCGCTGGAATCGATCGGCCTGCCACGCAGCCGCGCCGCCACCGTGCGCGCCCTCGCCGCAGCCTGCGCCAGCGGCCAGCTGGACTTCGGGCCGGGGCAGGCACTGGAGGAATTCGTCGCCCGCTGCGTGGCCCTGCCCGGCATCGGCCCGTGGACGGCGCAGTACATTGCCCTGCGCGGGCTCGGCCAGCCTGATGCCTTCCCCGCCGGTGACCTGGTGCTGCAGCAGGTGCTGGGCCACGCGCAGGGCCAGCGCCTCAGCGAACGCGCCACCGAGGCCCGTTCGCAATCATGGCGACCATGGCGCGCCTATGCCGTGCTGCATCTGTGGCACCTGTCCGGCACTTTCGTTGGAGAACCCTCATGAACCTCTTGTTCGATCGCTTCGATACACCGATCGGTGAACTGACCATCGCCGGGGATGAGAATGGCCTGGCCCACGTTCTGTTCCCGGAAAACCGCCATCCTGCGCGCGGCCGCGAGCACTGGCATTACGCGCCTGGCGCATTGCCGGAGGCGCGCGAACAGTTGCTGCAGTACCTGCACGGTGAGCGCAGCGGTTTCGACCTGGCGCTGGCACCGCATGGCACGCCGTTCCAGCTGCGCGTCTGGCATGCGCTGGCGTTGATTCCCTTCGGCCAGACCTGGAGCTACCTGCAGCTGGCGCAGCAGCTGGGTCAGCCGACGGCGACCCGTGCGGTCGGCGCGGCCAATGGCCGCAATCCGTTGCCGATCGTGCTGCCGTGCCATCGCGTGATCGGCAGCAACGGTACGTTGACCGGTTTCGGTGGCGGCCTGGAAACCAAAGCGGCGTTGTTGCGGCTGGAGCAGCGACAGGCACCGCTGTTTGCATGAGGGTTGGAGGCAGGGCTGCGCCCTGCACCCGCTACAAGCCAGAGCAACATCAACGTCAACGTCAACATCAACGTCCAAAGCGGTCTATCCGAGGGTGGTCGGGGCGGTGTCGGGTTGCGGGGACGCCGCAAGTACGTCCTTGTAGCAACTGTGTTGCTGGAGGAGCGCCAGCCCTTCCGGTAAACGGGCACGGTAGTGCCGGCCGCTGGCCGGCAGCCTCAGGAGCAACGCCCTCTGGTGCGCTCAGGCGGGGATCGATCCGCCTTGAG
>NZ_JBFTNR010000224.1:0-5487 GCF_056665995.1 Stenotrophomonas sp. 05L44_2 | reverse complement strand
GCTGCAGCCACGGTGCCGGCCGCGTGATGAGCCGTACCCAGGCACGCAAGCTGATCACGGTGGATGACCACGCCAAGGCCACCGCGCACGTGGAGTGCCGCAAGGATGCGGAGGTGGTGGATGAATCGCCGGCGGCCTACAAGCCGATCGAGGCGGTGATGGAGGCCCAGCGCGATCTGGTCGAGATCGTGCACACGCTGCGCCAGGTGGTGTGCGTGAAGGGATGAGGCAACCCGTGCGCGGCGTACACTGCGCCGCGCACGGCAGCAAGGCCCGGCATCGAACAACGGGCACGGAGGAACAGACAGATGGACATGATTGAACTGGATGGCGGGCACGGAGGCGGACAGCTGCTGCGCTCGGCACTGACCCTGAGCCTGTGCACCGGCACCGGCTTCACGCTGCACAACATCCGCGCGATCCGGCGCAAGCCGGGGTTGATGCGCCAGCACCTGACCGCGGTGAACGCTGCGGCGCGGGTCGGCAACGCCTGTGTGCACGGTGCAGAACTTGGCGCTACCTCGCTGCGTTTCGAGCCGGGGCGGGTGAGCGCCGGCACCTACCACTTCGCGACCGGCAGCGCCGGCTCGGCCACGCTGGTGCTGCAGACCGTGCTGCCCGCGCTGTGGCGCGCGCAGGGGCCGTCGCAGCTGCGCCTGGAAGGCGGTACCCACAATCCGCTGGCACCCAGCGCGGATTTCATCGCGCAAAGCTATCTGCCGGCGCTGGGCCGGATGGGCGTGCAGGCGTCGATGCAGCTGCTGCAGCACGGCTTCCATCCAGCCGGTGGCGGCGTGATGGAGGTGCAGGTGCAGCCGTGCGCGGCGTTGCAGCCGCCGTCGTTGGAGGTGCGTGCACCGTTGCAGGCGATCGAGGCACAGGTGCTGATGTCCGGCCTCTCCAGCGGCATCGGCCTGCGCGAACTGCAGGTACTGGCCGAGACGCTGGGCGTGGACCCGCACCCGCGCAACGTGCAGTCGATACGGCCGGCGCTGGGACCGGGCAACGTCGCCCTGGTGCGCGTGCGTCATGGTGATCACGTGGAGGTGTTCAGCGGCCACGGCGAGCGCAGTGTCTCCGCCGAGCAGGTCGGGGCGCGCCTGGCCGGGCAGGTCAAGCAGTACCTGGACGGGACCGGTGCTGTTGGCGAGTACCTGTCCGACCAGTTGCTGCTGCCGATGGCGCTGGCGGGCGGCGGTGCGTTCACCACCCACGTGCTGAGCGATCACCTGGTCAGCAATGCGCGGTTGATCGAGAAGTTCCTGCCGGTGGAATTCGATTGGCAGCCGCACGACGGTGGCTGGCGGGTGACGGTGCAGGCCTGAGTGCCCGCCGGGCGTGGCCCGGCGCTACCGGAGCATTCCAGTTGCCTGTCGATCCTGGGCGCGTCGGCCGATCATGCCGCGCTGCGCAGGCATCGCTGCGCGCTGCCGGATTGATCCTGCGCAAGGCACGATCTCCACACAGGCTGTGTAATGGTGTCGTTCCCACTGGCTGGATCACCGCGGAGCCCCACCATGTACAAGCGCATCCTGATCGCCACCGATGGCTCGGAGCTGGCCGACAAGGGCCTGGCCAAGGGCCTGGAGCTGGCCAAGGACCTCAACGCCGAGGTCGACATCGTCACCGTCTCCGAGCCTTGGGCCGTCGGCATGTACGACGCCATGGGCTGGAGCGTGGGCTACATGAACAGCCCGGAGTACAAGGCCGACCGCGAGGAAGGCGCGCAGAAGGTGCTGCAGCCGGCCCTGGCCAAGGCGGCCGAGCAGGGCATCACCGCCAATCCGGTGCATGTGCTGGACCGCTACGCGGCCGACGGCATCATCGAGACGGCGGGCCAGCGCAACAGCGACCTGATCGTAATGACCTCGCACGGCCGCCGCGGCGTCACCCGCGTGCTGCTGGGCAGCCAGACCGCCGAGGTGCTGGCGCGCAGTACGCTGCCGGTGCTGGTCATCCGCTGATACGGAAGCGTTCCCGGGGAGGGGACCCGACGCCGGCCGCAGGATGCGCGCCGGCGTTGTTTTTCGACAATTGATCGAAGAGCATCCACGCATGGCGTGGATCTACTCCAGTTCACCGTCAAAGGTCCACGCCATGCGTGGATGGGGCCACCGCAATGCCCAGTAGATCCACGCCATGCGTGGATAGGGCCGTGCCGATCGCCTTGATGGGGTCAGAGCCCTTTCCCGTGGAAAGGGATCCGACCCCGGCCACATCACCAGCTGTACAGCTTCCAGTACACCGGCGACACGCCATCCTTGTCATTGTCGAAGCGGCCATCGCCGTTCTTGTCATACATGTAGAACGGGGCGCCGCGTGCCGGCGTCACCTTGACCATGCGCAACTGGCCGGACACCCGGTATTCCTCGATGGTGTCGCCGTTGTCCATCGTGCGCTTGGAAACATCGGCGCCCTTGACGTCCACCGGGGGAGCGCCCGCGCCGCCCATGCTGGCGCAGCCAGCAAGCAGGAGCAGGGAAGCCAGCATCAGGGTCTTCATCGGCGGGGCCTTTGCCTGGAAAGAGCCTTGATTATGCCCCAACGCCGCGTCGCTGCCGTGTCGCCGCGATGCAGGAACAGGCGCGTAGAATCGACACATGAGCAGATTAGTCCTGATCGACGGGTCCAGTTACCTGTACCGCGCGTTCCACGCGCTGCCGCCCCTGTCCAATGCACAGGGTGAGCCCACCGGCGCGCTGTTCGGCGTGGTCAACATGCTGCGCTCGACGCTGAAGGAGCGCCCGGCCTACGTCGCCTTCGTCGTCGATGCCCCCGGCAAGACCTTCCGCGATGACCTGTACGACCAATACAAGGCCAATCGCCCGCCGATGCCCGATGAACTGCGCAGCCAGGTCGAGCCGATGTGYCGCATCGTCGAAGCGCTGGGCATCAGCATCCTGCGCATCGACGGCGTGGAGGCCGACGATGTGATCGGCACCCTGGCCCTGCAGGGCGTGGCACAGGACCTGAAGGTCACCATCTCGACCGGCGACAAGGATTTCGCGCAGCTGGTCCGGCCGGGCATCGAACTGGTCAACACCATGACCGGCAGCCGCATGGATTCGGACGCGGCGGTGATGGACAAGTTCGGCGTGCGCGCCGACCAGATCGTCGACCTGCTGGCGCTGATGGGCGATACCGTGGACAACGTGCCGGGCGTGGAGAAGTGCGGGCCGAAGACGGCCGCCAAGTGGCTGGCCGAATACCAGCATCTGGACGGGGTGATGGCAGCGGCGCCGACCATGAAGGGCAAGATCGGCGAAAACCTGCGCGCCGCGCTGGAGCGCCTGCCGCTGAACAAGGAGCTGGTGACCATCCGCACCGACGTCGCGCTGGACGCCAGCCCGACCACGCTGGCCCTGCGCGATCCGGATGTGCCCACCCTGGGCGAGCTGTACCTGCGTTACGGCTTCACCCAGGCATTGAAGGAGCTGGGCGGGCCGGTACCGGCGCCTGCAGTGGCCAACGACGCGACGCCGAGCCTGCGTGGCACCGCAGCCGGCTTTGCCCGTGGCAGCGCCGAAGCGCCGCCCGTCGGCGAGCTCGATCCGGCGCTGTCGGCGCCCGGCGAGTACGAGACCGTGCTGACCACCGAGCAGCTGCAGGCCTGGGTTGCGCGCGTGCAGCAGGCTGACCTGATCAGCTTCGACACCGAGACCGACGCACTGGATGCGATGCGTGCGCGCCTGGTCGGCATCAGCCTGGCGGTGGAGCCGGGCAAGGCCGCCTACATCCCGGTCGGCCACGATTATCCCGGCGCGCCGGCACAGTTGCCGCTGGCACAGGTGCTCGATGCGCTGCGGCCGGTGCTGCAGGACCCGGCGAAGAAGAAGCTGGGCCAGCATGGCAAGTACGACCTGCACGTGCTGCGCCGCCATGGCGTGGACGTGCAGGGCTACCACGACGACACCATGCTTGAGAGCTTCGTGCTCAATTCCACCGCCACCCGCCACGACATGGATTCGCTGGCCCTGCGTTACCTAGGCTACAACACCATCAAGTTCGAGGACGTGGCAGGCAAGGGCGCCAAGCAGATTTCGTTCTCGCAGGTGGGCATCGACGAGGCCGGCCGCTACGCCGCCGAAGACGCCGACATCACCCTGCGCCTGCACCACGCGCTGCAGCCGCAGCTGCTGGCCGAACCGACCCTGGACAGCGTGTACCGCAGCATCGAGATGCCGCTGGTGCCGGTGCTGGCCAGCATCGAAGCCAATGGCGTGCGGATCGACACCGACGAACTGCGCCGGCAGAGCCAGGACCTGTCCTCGCGCATGCTGGCCGCGCAGCAGAAGGCCACCGAACTGGCCGGGCGCAGCTTCAACCTGGATTCGCCCAAGCAGCTGCAGGCGGTGCTGTTCGACGAACTGAAGCTGCCGGCGGTGGTGAAGACCCCCAAGGGCCAGCCCAGCACCAATGAAGAGGCGCTGGAGGCGATTGCCGAGCAGCACGAGCTGCCCCGGGTGATCCTTGAGTACCGTGGCCTGGCCAAACTGCGCAGCACCTATACCGACAAGCTGCCGGAGATGGTCAACTCCGAAACCGGCCGGGTGCACACCAGCTACCACCAGTCCGGCGCCGCCACCGGCCGCCTGTCCTCGTCCGATCCGAACCTGCAGAACATCCCGATCCGCACCGAGGATGGCCGCCGCATCCGCCGTGCGTTCATCGCCCCGGAAGGCTTCCAGCTGCTGGCGGCCGACTATTCGCAGATCGAGCTGCGGATCATGGCGCATCTGTCCGGAGACCCGGGCCTGGTGCGGGCCTTCGAGCAGGGCGCCGACGTGCATCGCGCCACCGCCGCCGAGGTGTTCGGCCGCACCCTGGAAGAAGTGACCAGCAACGAGCGTCGCGCGGCCAAGGCGATCAACTTCGGCCTGATGTACGGCATGAGTGCGTTCGGACTGGCCCGCAACCTCGGCATCGACCGTGGCCAGGCGCAGGACTACGTGGCGCTGTACTTCAGCCGCTATCCGGGCGTGCGTGACTTCATGGAGCGCATGCGCGAGCAGGCCCGCGAGCAGGGCTACGTGGAGACCCTGTTCGGTCGCCGGCTGTACCTGAACGACATTCATGCACGTAACCAGGGCCTGCGTGCTGGCGCTGAACGTGCGGCGATCAATGCACCGATGCAGGGCACCGCCGCCGACATCATCAAGCGCGCCATGGTCGATGTGGACAAATGGCTGCGTGACAGCGGCGCACCGGCGCGGATGATCMTGCAGGTGCACGATGAACTGGTGTTCGAAGCCGAGGCCGGTTTCATCGAAGAACTGCGTAGCAATGTCGTGCAGCGCATGTCGCAAGCGGCACAATTGCGGGTGCCGTTGGTGGTCGATACCGGTACTGGCAGCAATTGGGATGAGGCGCACTGAGTCGCATTCAGGCCGAAAACGCCGTGAATTCGTTCATTTGCATGATATTTCTGACTCAAACATGAATGTTTCCCTGATGGGTGTTTATTAAATTGGGCCCCTTCACGAACCG
>NZ_JBFTNR010000223.1:0-5488 GCF_056665995.1 Stenotrophomonas sp. 05L44_2 | reverse complement strand
AGGGTGAAGTGGAACGCACCGCCGTCCCAGCCGGCCAGCGTGCCCATGTCCAGGTCCACGCCCACCCGCACCTGCTGCGCATAGCGCGCGCCGGTTTCGCCGTAGCCACCATCGACCACGCCCATGGCCTCGCCCACGTAGTCGCCGCGGAAGGCAACGCCGCGCTCGAACAGATCGGTGCGGCTACCGCCCCAGTCGCCGGTAAGCGTCTTGCCTTCGTAGCGGTTGCTGGACTGCGCGCTGGCCACGGCTGGCAGCAGCAGGGCGGCCAGCAGGCCCAGGGAAACAGGTTTCGCAGGATTCATGATCGCGGTCTCGTGGAGGTGATCAGCGCAGCGACAGCGGCGCACTCAGCGGGGAGGTGGCGCCCTGCGCCGAGGTAACCGTGGCGGTCAGGCTGCCGGCAGCGGCAGCGTCGGTCCCTGCACCGAGCGGGAAGGTGAAGCTGCCCTGCCCCTGCGCGTCGGTACGTGCTTCCACACTGCCCAGCACCCACTCGGCCTCGCTGCCGGTGGCGGCGCGGTTGCCGAACACTTCCACCTGGTAGCGGGTATCAGGCACGCCCTGGAAACGACCGGTCAGCAGGCGCTGCGCACCCTTGCCCTGCACTGCGGTCAGCTGCGGTGCGGCCTGGCCGAGGTTCGGCAGTGGCTGGCAGCCAGCCTGGCCGGCAGCGGTGCAGATGCGCGCACGCTTGGACGCATCGTTGTCCACGCCACGGCCACGGGAGCCGACGAAGCTGGCGTGCTCCAGGCCCGGCACACCGAACACGATGGCGCCACGCGGCTGGCCCTTGACGCAGGCGCCGCCGGCTTCGCAGCGCTCGATCAGCAGGCCGTTGCCGTAGATGCGGTTGCCGGTGAAGCGGTTCGGCGCGCTGACCGGCTGCGGGCGCACGCCGATGCCCATGCCATTGCCGGTGATGGTGTTGCTGTCGACCACGTTGCCGCTGCCGGTGATGCTCAGGCCCAGCGAATTGCCGGTGAAGGTGTTTGCCGCGATGTAGTTGCGGTTGCCCCAGTTGATCTGCAGGCCATCGGAGTAATCGACGAAGYGGTTGTGGACCACGCTGTTGTCGTTGCCCCACAGGATCTCGATGCCCTGCGAGGGTTCCGGGTTGGCCCTGGTGGATTGGAACAGGTTGTCGGCCACCAGGTTCCAGGCCGCGCCGCGGGTCAACTCCAGGCCGTCGCCGTTATCGAGGAATACGTTGCGCACGATGCGGTTGTGCACGGTGGTGGCGGCGGTGGACTGGCCCTTGCCGTCATCACCGGTGAGCATGATGCCGGCACCGCCCTTGTTGGCGACGATGCGGTTGTCATGGATCTCGTTGTGGCTGGAGCGGTTGACCAGCACGCCGATGCAGAAATTGCGGATCTCCAGGCCGGCCAGCTCCACGCCCTGGGTATCGCGCAGGACCAGGCCCGGCAGCGTGGTGGTGCGCACGTTGGTGCCGGACTGGCCCGGCTCGGCGCCTGGGCAGGCATCGGTACCGGTGCCGGTCACGTAGGCCGAGCCATCGATGGCGACGTACTGGCCATCGCGTTCCCAGGACGTGCCGATGATCTGCACCGGTCCCTTGATCTCCGGCAGCGGCGTGGCCGGCGTGATGACGTAAGGCGCAGCGCCAACGGCCGCGATCTCGATGCGGTAGCGACCCGGCGCCGCATTGGCAGTGGTGATCGCCCAGCGCAGCGAGCCGGCGTTGGCGTCGTCGGCGTAGCGGTCCACGCGCAGCACCTGCAGTGCTTCGCGCGGCGGTTCGGCCTGGTAGGCCAGCGCCAGCGACGGCAGCACGGCAAGCAGGGACAGGGAAACAATGGACAGACGACGGCGCATGCGATCACTCCGCGCAGAGGAAGGAAAATCCGGCGGCCTTCCCCCTGCACCTGGCATCAGCACCGGACCRGCTGCTGCCCTCGCCCCGCCAGGGGTGGATCGCTTGGACTGCTATGAAACTGCGGAAATGAAAGTAGGTTTATCGCACCGCACCATTCAAGTGCGGTAATCGACTGCGTGTGCGAATATCGCACTGAATGGGTACTACCATCGTTGTAGGCGAGGTGTTTGCAGGGCTTGCAGCCCTGCACCTGCCTGGAGCCAGAGCAACGTCGAGGTCAAGGGAGGCTCTGGTTTTCTGCTGGCTGGGCGGGGCGGTGCGGGTGGGCAGGACACGCCGTCAACCCATCCTTGGGGGCTCGTAGGCGCCATCCATGGCGCCTGCGGTCCTGCCCACCCACACCGCTCCACCCCTCGACAATTTCCGGATGACGGCTGGTCCATCCACGCTTCGCGTGGATCACATCTGGTTGAAATCGAATATTTCGAATTGAAATCAAAAGCATCCGCGCATGGCGTGGCTCTACTGGCCACCAGGGGTTTACGGTGTCCCCGCAAACCCACAGTGCCCGGCCATCCCACAGGATCCCCGCTGTGGCTGTTGCTCCGGCCTCGGCGGGTGCAGGGCGCAGCCCTGCAAAAGAAAACCCTACGAACTGCAGGACAGCATCGAACAGCCTGCGCGGTCGTCAGCCCACGCCGGCCGCTTGCCGGCGTAATGCTCCAGCCCCGGGCGTTCGGTGTACGGATCACGCAGTACGTCCTGCAGCGCATGCACACCGCCCAGGTCGCCCTGCTCGGCGCGGTCGATCGCTTCCTGTGCCAGCCAGTTGCGCAGCACATACAGTGGATTGGCCGCGCCCATCTTCGCGACACGCTCGGCTGCCGGCAGCGAATCGGCACACAGCCGCGCCGCGTACTCCTGCAACCACTGCTGCAGAGGTTCCTGCACCGCGTGCTGGCGCTCGGCGTCRTAGAAGACTTCGGCCAATACGCTTGCATCGGGTGCGTTGGCATCGATGCGCATCAACGCACGCCATGCCAGGGTCATGTCCATGCCGCCGTCCTGCATCAGCTGCTGCCAGCGCTGGTAAAGCTGCAGATCGGCATCGTCGGCCGCGGCCAGCCCCAGCTTGGCCGCAACATCGCGGCGGGTGCAGGCGACAAAGGTCGCCTGGTAAGCGGCCAGCCCTGCCTGCAGCGGCTGCACGTCGGCGAACAACGGCGACAGCGCCTGCGCAAGCCGGTTGAGATTCCAGTACGCCACCTGCGGCTGGGTGCCGAAACGATAGCGGCGTCCCTGCGCATCGGTGGTGTTCGGGGTCCAGTCCGGGTCGAAGTCTTCGACCCAGCCATAGGGGCCATAGTCCAGCGTCACGCCGAGCACGGAAAGGTTGTCGGTGTTCATCACCCCATGCACGAAGCCCACGCGCATCCAGTGCGCGATCATCTCTGCGGTGCGCACGGCGATCTGTGCGAACCAGTCGCCATACAGCGCTTCGCCCTGCCCCGTCAGTTCCGGGAAATCGCGGGCGATGCACGCCTCGACCAGTTGCTTCAGCAGTGCGGTCTCGCCACGTGAAGCAGGCAGTTCAAACGAACCAAAGCGCAGGAACGAGGGCGATACCCGGCAGACGATCGCGCCGGGCTCCGCACGCGGATGACCGTCGTAGAACATGTCGCGCACCACGTCTTCGCCGGTGCCGACCAGCGACAGGGCGCGCGTGGTCGGCACACCCAGGTGATGCATGCCCTCGCTGCACAGGAATTCACGGATCGACGAGCGCAGCACCGCACGGCCGTCGGCGCCGCGCGAATACGGCGTCGGCCCGGCACCCTTCAGCTGAAGCTCCCAGTGCCGGCCATCGGGGGCGATCACCTCGCCCAGCGAGATGGCGCGGCCATCACCGAGCTGACCGGCCCAATGGCCGAACTGATGGCCCCCATAGTTGGCCGCCCACGGCTGCATGCCCGCGTACAACGCGTTGCCGCCGAACACCTCGGCGAAGCCTTCGTCATCGACCTGCGCAGGATCGAACCCCAGCATCCCGGCAACCTCCGGCGACCACGCCAGCAGCACCGGCGCTGCGACAGGCGTCGGCATTACCGACGACCAGGCCGCACCCAGCACTTCGCGCCGGCGCGGACCGGACTCGGGATCGCCCGGCAGCAGATTCAGCAGGCGGTTGTCGAACTGGGGGGCAGTGGTATCCATGGGCAAAGCATGGGGGCGGCGACGGCCATCCTCAATCGCCGCGCAAGGCCTGCAATGCCCCGCCGTGCGCCTCGGCGCGCCGGTAGGCCGGACGCTCACCGATGCGCTTGAGGAAGCCACGCAACGCCGGCTTGTCGTCCAGCCCGCCGCCGCGTGCGGCCGCCGCCTGGATCGGGAAGCTCATCTGGATGTCCGCAGCGGTGAAGCGTTCGCCTGCAAACCACGGGCTTTCGGCCAGGCGCCGTTCCATCCAGTCCAGATGCAGGCGTCGCTGCGGGCCGATGAAACCGCGCTCGGCCTTGTCGGCGATGCTGCGGGCGATCGGCCGCGCGAAGAATGGCATCGGCGCGCTGCGGATGCGGCTGATCACCAGGGTCAGCAGCATCGGCGGCATGGCCGAACCTTCGGCATAGTGCAGCCAGTAGCGGTAATCGATGCGCTCTTTGCCTTCGGCCGGTACCGGCGACGGCGACAGCTGGCGATGCACGTCGTAGCGGTCAACCAGGTAGTCGAGGATGGCGCCGGATTCGGCCAGGATGAGGTCGCCATCCTGCAGCACCGGCGCCTTGCCCAGCGGATGCACCTGGCGCAGTTCCGGCGGCGCCAGCAGGGTCTTCGGGTCGCGCGGGTAGCGGCGCAGTTCGTAGTCCAGCCCCAGCTCTTCCAGCATCCACAGCACGCGAAGCGAACGGGAATTTTCCAGATGATGGACGATGCGCATGGGCGGCTTCCGCAGAAAGGTGCCCGATGGTAGCGCGGCCTGGTGCATGCAGGTGTCTGCTACCCTGCCCGGCCGAGGAAGGCCTGCCAGCATGGACACCCCGCCGTTCGATGCACTGCTTGGTTACCTCGGGCAATCCGAGGACCACAACTGGACGCAGTACATCTGCGAGCACGTTGCCAAGGGCGTCCTGCGCAGATTCGAAGCGCACGATTGGCAGCGCCTGCAGAAGATGATCGCAGCGCAACCCGCGTTCTGGCAGCAACGCTGCACCGACGCGCTGGGTGAATGCATGAGGCCCGAAGCCTTGCCGCTGCTGTTCAGTCAGCTCCATTCCAGCGATGACGACAGCCGGATACTGGCGGCCTACCACCTGCAATGGATGGAAGTGCCGGTGGGTCCTGAGGTGGTTGATGTCCTGCGCGAGATCCTGTCGCGCATTCCGGCAGCCGAACGCGCCGAGTACCAGGAAATAACCCAGCTGCTGGAGCGGGCGCTGGCTGCGGGTTGAACCCGTCGTGCGACGCAAACGAAAAACGCCGGGAGCTTTCGCTCCCGGCGTTCTGGCTACCAAACGGTAGCAGACGGATTAGACCGCCTGCACCTGGTCAGCCTGCATACCCTTCTGGCCCTGGACGGCGACGAAGGTAACCTTCTGGCCTTCCTGCAGGGTCTTGAAGCCGGTGCCCTGGATCGCGCGGAAATGCACGAAC
>NZ_JBFTNR010000222.1:0-5489 GCF_056665995.1 Stenotrophomonas sp. 05L44_2 | reverse complement strand
CTTTCGGATTGAGCAGGCTGACCAGGATCGCCTGGTGGAAGTAGCGTCCGGGCTGCATGCGCACCGGGCCAACGTCGGCACCGTCACCCTTGGGCGTGCGCAGCAGGCTGATGCCTACCCACACCAGATACGCCGCGCCKAGATACTGCACGGCATGGAACACCGTCGGATTGGCCTTCAGCAGCGCGGCCACGCCGGCCAGYGCCAGCCACATCAGGATCTGGTCGCCGACCAGCAGGCCGGCCAGCGCCGTGTAGCCGCCGCGCACACCGCCGCGACCGGTAGCGGTCAGCAGGGTGAAGGTGCCCGGCCCGGGCAGCGCCAGAAACACCAGCACAGCGAGCAGGAAGGTCCACAGATCCTGGATGCCCATCCACGGCATGGCGCGACTCTCTTACAACGGGGGAGCGCCATTGTCGGCCAGTGCTGGCGCAGGCGACAGGGGCGTGTCGCCATTGCCGGGCATGGCGGACAGCAGCGGTTGCAGATGCTGGCGCAGCTGCGCGTGCAGTTGCCGCACCGCCGGTGAGAACTGCTTGCGATGGGGGCAGACCAGCTGCAGGGGAATGTGGCTGCCGATGCCATCCAGCAGCACCTGCAGGCGCCCTTCCAGCACGTCGTCGCGGACGTCCAGCCAGGACTTGTAGGTGATGCCTTCGCCGGCGACCGCCCAGCGCCGCACCACGTCGGCGTCGTCGCAGACCAGCGGCCCGCGCACCGGGATCACCACGCGGCGCCCCTCGATCTCGAACGACCAGCGATCGTAGGCGCGGCCGCCGAGCTGGTAGACAAGGCAATCATGCTCGCGCAGATCTTCCAGGCGGCTGGGCGTGCCACGCCGCCGCAGGTACCCGGGCGACGCAGCCAGCACCCGCCGGTTCTGTTCCAGCAAGGGCAGGGCGACGTAGCTGGCGTCGTCGAAGTGGCCGATGCGGATGGCCACGTCGACCGGGTCGCGGAACACGTCGGCCACTTCGTCGGACAGGCGCAGGTGCAGGCGCAGCCGTGGATGCGCCGCGCGGAACGCGGTCAGCCACGGCAGCAGCAGGTTGCGGCCGAAGTCCGACGGCGCCGACAACTGCAGGGTGCCGTGCAGTTCGGCGTCCTCGCCCTGCACCCGCGCCTGGCCTTCGCGCAGGGTGCTCAGAACCTCCTGTGCGTAGGGCAGGTACAGCGCGCCTTCGGCGGTCAGCCGCAGGCTGCGGGTGGTGCGTACGAACAGACGCAGGTCCAGTTCGCGTTCCAGTCGCGCCACCGCTGCGGCAACCTGGCCCGGCAGCAGGTCGGCCTCGCGCGCGGCCTGGGAGAAGCTGCCCAGCGCGGCGGTACGGACAAACAGCTGCAGATCGTCGAAGCGGACCATTTTCATTGCTGCAGTGAAAGTGTTGACCGATTCTGCGCCTTTCCGCCCCCCTGCGCACGGCGCACGCTGTGGTCTCTCCTCCCTGGATATCCCCCATGCGTGCCATTGCCTACACCCAAGCCGGCCTGCCGATCGACGACCCGCAGGCCCTGATCGATCTCGACCTGCCCCTGCCCCAGCCGGGCCCGCGCGACCTGCGGGTGGCGGTGCGCGCGGTGGCGGTGAATCCGGTCGACACCAAGGTGCGGCGCGGCGCCGCCACCGACGGCCCGCGCGTGCTGGGGTGGGATGCGGTCGGTGTGGTCGATGCGGTCGGCAGCGAGGTGACCCTGTTCCAGCCCGGCGATGCGGTGTACTACGCCGGTGTGATCGATCGCCCGGGCAGCAATGCCGAGTACCAGCTGGTGGACGAGCGCAGCGTTGGCCGCAAGCCGGCCAGCCTGGACGATGCCGCCGCTGCGGCGCTGCCGTTGACCGCGATCACCGCATGGGAACTGCTGTTCGACCGCCTGCGTATTGCCGAAGGCGGCGGCGAGGGCCAGACCCTGCTGGTGATCGGTGCAGCGGGTGGCGTGGGTTCGATCCTGGTGCAGTTGGCGCGCCGGCTGACGAAGCTGACGGTGATCGGCACCGCCTCGCGCCCGGAGACCCAGGACTGGGTGCAGGCGATGGGCGCGCACCATGTGATCGACCACACCCGGCCGCTGGCCGAGGGCCTGGCCCGGCTGGGCATCACCCAGGTGGACCATGTGGCCAGCCTGACCCACACCGACCAGCACTATGCGCAGCTCGTCGAGCTGCTGGCACCGCAGGGGCAGCTGGGGCTGATCGATGATCCGGGCCAGATCGATGTGATGGCGCTCAAGCGCAAGGCGCTGTCGCTGCACTGGGAATCCATGTTCACCCGGCCGCTGTACAGGACCGCGGACATGCAGCGCCAGCACGAACTGCTGAACCGGGTGGCCGATCTGGTCGATGCTGGCGTGCTGCAGACCACGCTTGGCGAGCACTTCGGGCGCATTGACGCGGCCAACCTGCGGCGCGCGCATGCGCTGCTGGAGAGCCACCGGGCCAAGGGCAAGATCGTGCTGGAAGGCTGGTAACGCCGGGCTGCGCCCGGCACCCGCAGAGGCGACAGCAACAGCCAAAGCCAAAGCCAAAGCCAAAGCGGGGCTCCTGCGGGTTGGCGGGACGGTGTGGGCAGGCAGGACACGCCGTAAACCCGTCCATGGGGGCTCGATGGCGCCATCCATGGCGCCAACGGTCCTGCCWACCCACWCCGCCCCGCCTYYGACRGWTTCCSGCSGCYGTTGRTAGGTGTCGACCTTGGTCGACACAGTAGCTCCACGCCATGCGTGGATGAAGCCAAGCAAACGGGCTACGCCACGCCGTTGTCTACATGCTCGTTGAAGCCCGGCCGGGGGCGCAGGCGTTCGAACCAGGCGTCTACGTGGCGCAGCACAGGTTTGTTGCCGGGGGTGCTGCGCCAGCGCTGTGTCGACAGGCCGAGGACGATGTCGGCCAGGCTGAAGTCGGTGCCCGCCACGTAGGCATTGCTGGCGGCAAGCTGGTGGTCGAGCACGGTCATCAGGCGGTTCCATTGTTCCAGGCTTGCCTCGGCGCGTGCGTCGTCCGCGAAGTCGGGGTGCTGGCGCACGCGGGCCATGAACACGTGGCGCCAAGCGCTGTTGAGGTCGCTGGCCTGCCAGTCCATCCACTGCTCGACCTGGGCACGGGCTTGTGCAGCGGCCGGCAGTAGATCGTCTCGTCCCTGCCGGGCGGCCAGGTAGCGGCAGATGCTGTTGGACTCCCACAGCACGAAGTCGCCATCGCGCAGCACCGGTACCTGCAAGTTCGGATTCAGCGCAGCCAAGCGCTCCGGCGCAGGTGCCGGATCATGGGAGAACGACAGATCGAGTTCGGCGCACAGCCACAGCACTTTGCGCACGTTGATCGAGGTGGGCTTTCCGTAGAGAACAAGCATGGGCGGGTCCGTCGTGGTCCAACCAAGGCTAGCGCAGCGGGGCTACACTGGCCGCATGAACATCGAAGTCCTCATGATTGTCGCCGTGGCGCTGCTGCTGGCGACGCTGCTGGTGCTGGTGCTGTTGTGGCGTCGCGCATCCACCAGCGCACCCGCTGCCGAAGTACAGCAACAGCTGGTTACCGAACGCGAACAGCATCGCCTCGCACTGGTTGACGCCGGCCAACTGAGAGGGCGGCTGGAAACCTTGCTGGCGGAGCTGGAAAGCGAGCGCGGCCGAAGCCAGCAGCACGCCCAGCTTGTCACTACCCTGACCGCACGCGTGGAGCGGGAGGCCGCGTTGGCGTCCAGTCGTGAAGCGATGTTGGCCGAGCGCGAAGCTGCCTTGGCGCAGGTACGGGCCGATCTGGCCCAGTCCAGCACGGAGCTGCAGCAGGCGCAGCAGCGTTACCAGCAACTTCATGGCGAACACGCGCGCGCCCTGGCCAACCTGCAGCATTCCGAACGCGCCAGCGCCGAGCTGCGCAGCTATCTGGATACCGCCAAGGAAAAACTGTCCGGTGCCTTCGCGGAACTGGCGGGCAAGGTTTTCGACGAACGCGGGCAACAGTTCGAAAAGAACGTGCGCCAGGCCACGGTGCAGTCACGCGCGGACATCGAAGGGCTGCTCAAACCCTTTGCCGACAGGCTGGGGGATTTCCGCAACCGGGTCGACACGCTGTACGGGGAAGAGGCGCGGCAGCGTGCCAGCCTGCTTGGCGCGGTGGGCGAACTGAAGACCCTCAACCAGGACATGGCCGCACAGGCCTCGGCGCTGACCAATGCACTGAAAGGCAGTGCCAAGGTACGCGGCGACTGGGGTGAGCTGATGCTCGACAACGTGCTGCGTGGCTCAGGCCTGGAGGAAGGCGTCCACTACCAGCGGCAGAAGCACGCGGTGGATGATGAGGGCGCGCGCCTGCGGCCGGACGTGGTGGTGCAGTTCCCCGATGAGCGCAGCGTGGTGATCGACAGCAAGGTCAACCTGATCGCTTGGCAGGAAGCGATGAATGCCGCCACGCCGGAACAGTCCGAAGATGCACTGCGCCGCCATGCGGTGGCGCTGCGCCAGCACGTCAAGGATCTGGGCGAAAAGAACTATCCGAAGGCTCTTGGCAGCGAGACCCTGGATATCACCATCGCTTTCGTTCCCATCGAAGGCGCACTGTCGGCGGCACTGGGCGCGGATGGGGCATTGCAGGCTTATGCCTTCGACAACCGCGTGGTGTTTGCCTCGCCCAACACGCTGATGGCCCTGTTGAGGGTGGCCGAGCGTCTGTGGACACGTGACAAGGTGCAGAAGCAGGCATTGAAGATCAGTGAAGCCGGTGGACTGGTGCTGGATGCCCTGACCGGATTCCTGCAGGACTTCAATGCCATGGGCAGGAAGCTCGACGATGCAGGCAAGGCTTACGCCGACGCGCGCAACCGCCTGATCGATTCGCCGCAGTCAGCCATCAGCCGTGCCCGCCGACTTGCCGAACTGGGCAGCAAATCAAAGCGCGCGTTGCCCCCTGAGCTGACCCCCGATCCGTTGCAGCAGTTGACCTCTGCCGACGGAGAGGAAGACGGCAACGCCGGCTGACACGCCACCTGCATCGCCGGGTGCGTATGCTGGCGCCGTCCTCACTGACCAGGTACCGCCATGCGCCTCCGATTCCTTGCCAGCGCTGCCTTGGGCGCGCTGCTTGCCGCCTGCAGCAGTGCTCCACCCGCCAGTGACGATGCAGGCGCGGCAGCCACGGTGGCCGACAGCCCTGAAGCCGCTGCAGCCTATGAAGAAGCACGCGATGTGGACTGCCGCGCGGCGGGCGGTACCCTGCAGCCCTTGGGCCGCCTGCAACGGGTGCAGTGCGTGATTCCCTATGCTGACGCGGGCAAGTCCTGCAGCAGCAAGAGCGACTGCAGCGGCCAGTGCCTGGCGTCCGCCGAGGTGACCGCAGGCGCGGTGGCAACCGGCACCTGCCAGCGTGATGTCAGCCAGAACTTCGGTTGCCGGCAACGCATCGACGGTGGCAAGGCACAAGGCACCCTCTGCGTCGACTGACGGTAGTGCCGGCCGCTGGCCGGCAGCTGCACGACCGTTCCCGAAGAGTCATGAGG
>NZ_JBFTNR010000221.1:0-5493 GCF_056665995.1 Stenotrophomonas sp. 05L44_2 | reverse complement strand
GTGCCAACCTTGGTTGGCACGTGCGGACAACAAACCGCCGACCAAGGTCGGCCTCTWCCGGGCAAGGCACCGGAAACCGCTGGGTAGGTGCCAACCTTGGTTGGCACGCGCGGACAACAAACCGCCGACCAAGGTCGGCCTCTTCCGGGCAGCGGGCCGGCGCTTACTTGCCGCGCAGCTTCTGAAACCCGGTCACCGCCGCCAGCACGATGGCACCGGCGATGATGCCGACCACCATGTTGCCCAGCGCGTTGACCAGCCAGCCCCACTGGCCTTCACCGCCCAGCGCCTGCACCGCGTGGTGCAGCGCCGGCACGTTGTGCACCAGGATGCCGCCACCAACCAGGAACATCGCTGCGGTACCGGCCACCGACAGGAACTTCATCAGCCAYGGTGCCGACACCAGCAGGCCACGGCCGACTGCCGCCAGCGCCGCGCCCTTGCGCGACAGGTACAGGCCCAGGTCGTCCAGCTTGACGATGCCGGCGACCAGCCCGTAGACGAACACGGTCATCGCCAGCGCGATCACCACCAGGGTGCTGACCTGGTTGATGAACGACGCCGTGGCAACCACGCCCAGCGACAGCACGATGATTTCGGCCGAGAGGATGAAGTCGGTGCGGATGGCGCCCTTCACCTTGTCCTTTTCCCACGCGACCATGTCCACCTGCGCATCGGCCAGCGCCTTGCGCCGCTCGGCCTGGTGTTCGGCGTCCTCATCGGCAGAATGCAGGAAACGGTGCGCCAGCTTCTCCACGCCCTCGAAGCACAGGAAGGCGCCGCCGATCATCATCAGCGGCACGATCAGCGGCACGTTCCAGCCGCGGCTGTGCAGCCAGGCTTCCAGCGCACTGATCGCCAGCGCCGCCGGCACCAGGATCACCTTGTTCACCAGCGAGCCCTTGGCCACCGCCCACACCACSGGCARYTCRCGGTTGRCGKKSACGCCGGTYACCTGCTGCGCRTTCAGCGCCAGGTCGTCGCCCAGCACGCCGGCSGTCTTCTTGGCGGCGACCTTGGTCAGCACCGAGACGTCGTCGAGCAGGGAGGCGATATCGTCAAGCAGGGCAAACAGGCTGGCACCGGCCATGGGGGATCCAGTAAAGGGAATGAGCGGATTCTGACCGATCCGGCGCCACCTGCGGTAGCGGGTTCACCGCGCGCCCACCGGGCGGCAGGGACACTGGAAGCGTAATCCGGTCCCGCCGGCGGCGGGATCACGGACATCGGGTCGTCGTCTTCGAGGAGTGTCGTTTGAGCAATCCGTCCACCGCCACAGGCAATCCGCCGCTGATCAGAGGCATGAACCGGCGCAGCCAGATCCTGCGCCTGCTGATGCGCTACCGCCATTCCGGCGTGTTCTCCGGCATGAACCTGGACGCTGCCGGCAGCCACACCGACGTGCCACCGGACGGCAATCCGGAGCAGTTCGTCAGTGACCTGGAAGCGCTGGGGCCCACCTTCRTCAAGCTGGGGCAGATGCTGTCGACCCGCCCGGACATGGTGCCGGTGGAGTTCGCCACCGCGCTGGAGCGCATGCAGGAGAAGGTGGCGCCGATTCCGGTCGAACGCATCCACGCCATCGTCGAGCAGGAGCTGGGGGCGCCGGTGAACAAGCTGTTCGCCGCATTCGACCCACAACCGCTGGGCTGCGCGTCGATCGCCCAGGTGCACCGCGCGGTACTGCATGACGGCCGCGAGGTAGCGGTGAAAGTGCAGAAGCCCGAGGTGGCCGCGCAGCTGCGTTCGGATCTGGAGGTGCTGCGCAGCTTCGCCCTGGCCGCCGACCATCTGACCCAGATCGGTCGCCGCGTGCGCCTGCGCGACTGGCTCAACGAATTCGCCAAGACGCTGATGCAGGAGCTGGACTACCACGCCGAGGCCGAGAACCTGTCGCGTTTCGGCCGGCACTTGAAGCCGTTCCGGCGCCTGTGGATTCCGCAGCCGCTGTGGGACTACAGCAGCCATCGCGTGCTGACCATGGAACTGGCCACCGGCGTGCGCGTGGATGCCATTCCCGATGTGCGCCGCACCGAACAGGCGATGGACCCGCTGGCGGCGGCGCTGATCCGCGGTTACCTGGACCAGATCTTCGTGCACGGCGAAATCCACGCCGACCCGCACCCCGGCAACCTGCGGGTGATGCCTGACGGGCGCTTGGCCATCTTCGACCTGGGCATGGTCGCGCACATGCCGCCGCGGCTGCGCGAGCGCCTGCTGAAGATCCTGTTTGCCGCCGTCGATGGCCGCGGCGAGGAAGTGGCCGACGACCTGATCAGCATCAGCACGCGGCTGGAGGCATTCGATGAGGAGCGCTACCTGCGCGAGACCGGCCAGCTGATCGCACGCTATGCCGCCAGCGCGAACTTCTCCGAAGGGCGCGTGGTGCTGGACATGGTGCGCATCGCCACCTCATCCGGGTTGCGCACGCCACCGGAGCTGAGCCTGCTGGGCAAGGCGCTGCTCAACCTTGAAACCGTATGCCGCCTGCTGGCACCGGATCTGGACACGCGCCGCATCGTCGAACGCCAGCTGCAGCACGTGATGCGCGCGCGCCTGAAAAAATCGCTGTCGGCCGCCAACCTGGCCAGCGAGGCGATGGAGCTGCAGCAACTGCTGCGCGACGGGCCGCGCAAGCTGTCGGACATCATGGCGCTGCTGGCCGAGAACCGCCTGCAGATGAAGGTGACCGGGCTGGAAGAATCGCGGCTGATGGAGAACCTGCAGAAGATCGCCAACCGCGTAGCCGCCGGCATCATCAGCGCCGCGTTGATCATGGCGGCGGCAATGATGATGAAGATCGACACCGGCTGGCATGTGCTGGGCTATCCCGCCATCGCACTGGTGCTGTTGTTGATCGGCGTGGTGCTTGGGCTGGGCATCGTGACCAGCGCATTGTTGTTCGATCGCCGTGCGCGTTCGCGCGAGGAACGCGGGCATCGATAGTGTCGCATCCACGCTCGGCGTGGATCAGCGAAAACAGTGCATTCATGCAGTTTTTTAATGCAATCGAGCGTGAGTTTTCACGCTCGATTTACGTTCGCAGCGTGATATCGCGCGCTCGATTTCAACAAACATTTCAGTCAGGTTCGTGCATGCACTATCGGGTCATCGGCCTGTCATGCAGATGTGCTTGCAGCAGCGCCGGTCGGATGGACACGCGTCGGTACGACGTCCATCGCCACCCCGTCACTGCCGAAGCTGCCTATGCTCTGGATTCTGCTGCTGTCGCTGTTGCTGCTGTCCTGGTTGTTCCTCGCGTCCGCAAAGTGGGTGTGGTGGAAAGCAGGCTTGTTCTCGCTGTTGCTGCTGGCGCTCAGTGCCTGGTGGCTGATCGACAAGCTGTCCGGTGACGGACTCAACGCCGCCACCCTGTACCACCTGGGTGCGGACATGGAAGGCGCCGGAGTCGCCGACTTCAAGGGCTATATCGCCGGCTTCATCGTGCTGGCCGCCGTGTCGCTGCTGCCGCTGTTCGCTACGCGGGTGAAGCGTTGGCGCCGCCCCACAGCCGGTGGTGCATGGTTTGCCGGTTTCGCCGTGCTGTGGGTGGCCACGATCATGATCAGTCCATTGGCACGTGACGGGCAGCGCCTCTATCAGCAGCTGCGCCCGGTGGATTTCGCCCGTATCGCCCCCGAATACCAGGTGCCCACGCAGGCCCTGCAGCGCCCACGCAACATCGTCTGGATCTACGGCGAGAGCCTGGAGCGCACCTATCTGGATGAGGCCGTGTTTCCCGGCCTGATGCCCAATCTCAACCGCTTGGCGGCCAGGTCGCTGGATGTACGCGGCCTGGCCTCGGCCGAAGGCGGTGGCTGGACCATCGCCGGCCTGGTGTCGTCGATGTGCGGCGTGCCGCTGACCACCTCGCAGGGGGATGAGAACAGCATGGACCGCATGGGCAGCTTCCTGCCCAAGGCCGTGTGCCTGGGCGATTATCTCAAGCAGCAGGGCTACACCAACCATTACCTGGGTGGTGCCAACGGCCAGTTCGCCGGCAAGGGCCAGTTCCTGGCCAGCCACGGCTTCGATGAAGTGCATGACCTGGCGTGGTTCAAGCAGCAGAAGAAGATCGGCCGTATCCACTACTCGGCGTGGGGCGTGCATGACGACGTGCTGCTGGACACCGCCTACCAGCGCTTCGAGCAGCTGTCGCGACAGGATGCGCCGTTCATGCTGACCACGCTGACCATGGACACGCACCACCCGGCCGGGCACCTGCCGGTGGCCTGCAAGGGCGAGCGCTACCAGAGCCAGTACGGCAACATCGGCATGCTCAATGCGCTCAAGTGCACCGACCGCCTGATCTCGCAGCTGGTCGAACGCATCCAGGCCAGCCCGTACGGCAAGGACACGTTGATCGTGATCGCCTCCGATCACCTGGCCATGCCCAATGACCTCAGCCATATCCTGACCAAGCAGAAGCGCGAGAACCTGCTGTTGTTCCTCGGTGATGGCGTCGCCCCGCGCCAGCTGGCCGCTGAAGACGGCTCGACCCTGGATTCCGGGGCCACCCTGCTCAGCCTGCTCGATCCGAACCTGCAGACGATGGGCTTTGGCCGTTCGCTGCTGGACGACAAGCGCGCGCCGAGTGCCAGCGCCGCGGCACGCCGCGATGGCGGCCGCGATTATCCGCAGTACCTGGCCTTCGCCCGCTCGCTGTGGCTGGGTGAGCCGACGCGGCAGCTGAAGATCGACGGCGACGACCAGGTGGTGGTGGGCCTGCAGCACGTGCAGCCGCCGGTGCTGCTGGAATACGACAAGGACTGGGACTTGAAATCGGTGTACCTGGAAAACACCTCGCGCCAGTTCGACGATGCCGACCCGGACAACACGCTCGCCTACGTCGATCGCTGCACCGCGTTCGAGGATGGCTCGGCCGACGGCGACTGGTGCGCGCTGCTGGTGAACCGCGACAACGGCATCAAGCTGTACCGGGACGGCCAGCTGCGCAACGGCATCGACGTGGATGCACCACTGGATGCCTTCCAAGGCCCCCGCCCCAGCGTGCGCCAGGCGCACATGATCACGCAGAAGGGCCGCCGTACCCGCGCCGGCCAGTACATGCTGCAGCTGGTGGCGAGCACGCGCCCGGATCGCGGTTTCTGGATCGAAGCGGTGTCCTCGCAGCGCAAGGTGGTGCTGGCCCAGCAGTGGGTGCAGCCTGATGCCGATGGCAAGATCAACGTGTCATTCGGGCTCGACCACGAAGTGGATGATCTGGAAATCCGCGCGTGGTTGAACCATGCCGAGAAGCTGGCGGTGGATACCTTCGCACTTGTGCCCTCGCGCGGCCGACCGCGGGGGTAAAGGGGTTCGGCAGGGCTGCGCCCTGCACCTGCCGAAGCAGTAGTGCCGGCCGCTGGCCGRCAACCTCAACGGCAACAGCCAAAGCAACAGCAACAGCAACAGCTGGTGTTCCGTGGGATGGCGGGGCGGTGTGGGTTGGCAGGACACGCCGTAAACCCGTCCTTGGGGGCTCGATGGCGC
>NZ_JBFTNR010000220.1:0-5513 GCF_056665995.1 Stenotrophomonas sp. 05L44_2 | reverse complement strand
ATCGTACCCACAGCCACCACCATGTCATCTTCGGCCACCAGTTCGGTCACGGTGAACTCGGGAGGTTCCCGGTAGTTCGCCTTCATCCATTGGCGAAGGGACGCCTTGCCATTGATGACCGTGTCACCGATCGCGTTCCACTCGATGTCATCGGTGCAGTGCTGCAGGAACCCTTCGATATCCAATACGGAAATCGCAGCATTCGCAGCCAGCAGGGTGGCCTTGTTCGCACTGGTCATCGACGTGCTCCGCTCGGCGGTCATTGTGCGAACCTAGCACCGCGATCGTGGGCCRCAGGTCAACGCGACGCACAAAGAAAACGCCCGCAGATCGAGGATCTGCGGGCGTTCTTTTGCATCTGGCGGAGCGAGAGGGATTCGAACCCTCGATAGAGCTTTTGACCCTATACTCCCTTAGCAGGGGAGCCCCTTCAGCCGCTCGGGCATCGCTCCGGGGTTTTCTCCGCGTCTGGTGCGTTGCACCTCAGCGGGGCGTGAATCATAACGTTAATCACGCGCGAAGGTAAAGCCTTATTCCGCAGAATTTTCACCACCGGTGCTGCCGGCTTCGTCACCACGCTGGATGCGCTGGTAGATCTCTTCGCGATGCACGGCGACGTCCTTCGGCGCAGTGATGCCGATACGCACCTGGTTACCCTTGACGCCAAGCACGGTGACGCTCACCGAGTCACCGATCATCAGGGTTTCGCCGACGCGGCGAGTCAGGATCAACATTTTTTTAAGTCTCCATGGAACCGTGTGGAAGGGTATCCCCCACCGGCTTGACGCTCCGTCAAGAAGCGCGCCCACGACAAAGGGAAAAGATTCGCAATGGTACCGTCAGCCGTCCCGCTCCTACAAGGAGGGGGACGGCAGGGATTCATCACAGGCGGGGGCTGACCCATTCGACGACCGCAGCCAGCGCGGTAGCAAGGGCGGGCCCGTCCTCGCCACCACCCTGGGCGAGGTCCGGGCGTCCGCCGCCCTTGCCCCCGATCTGACCGGCGATATGGGACAACAGTTCCCCGGCCTTGACCTTGCCCATTGCACTGCCGTTCACGCCCGCGACCAGCGCCGCCTTGCCGTCCTGGGCACCGGCCAGCACGATCACCGCGTCGCCCAGCTGCTGCTTCAGGCGGTCCATGGCATCGCGCAGGGCCTTGGCGTCGAAGCCTTCCAGGCGGACAGCCAGAACCTTCACACCGGCGACCTCGACGGCCTGGCCGGACAGGTCGGCGGTGGCGCCGGCGGCTACCTTGGCCTTCACGGCCTCCAGCTCGCGCTCCAGCTGCTTCTGGCGCAGGCCCAGCGCACGGATCTTTTCGACCACGTCGGCAGCACTGCCACCCAGCAGCTCGGCGGCCTCGGCCAGACGGGCCTCCTCGGCATCCACGTAGTCCAGCGCGCCCTGGCCGGTGACGGCCTCGATACGACGCACACCGGCCGAGACACCGCCTTCGGAGGTGATCTTGAACAGACCGATGTCACCGGTCCGGTTGACGTGGGTGCCACCACACAGCTCGGTGGAGTAGTCGCCCATCTTCAGCACGCGCACGTTCTCGCCGTACTTCTCGCCGAACAGGGCCATCGCGCCGAAGTCCAGCGCTTCCTGCATGCCCATGTTGTGCACTTCGGCGGCGTTGTTGGCGCGCACCTGCTGGTTGACCTTGCGCTCGATGATCGCCAGTTCCTCGGCGCTGATCGGCTGGAAATGCGAGAAGTCGAAGCGCAGGCGGTCCGGCGCCACCAGCGAGCCCTTCTGCTGCACGTGGGTGCCAAGCACTTCGCGCAGGGCAGCATGCAGCAGGTGGGTCGCCGAGTGGTTGAGGATGGTGGCGCCACGGCGCTCGCCATCGACCTGGCCGGACAGCACGTCACCGATCTTCAAACTGCCCTGGGTGAGCTTGCCGACGTGGCCATGGAACTGGCCCGCGAACTTCTGCGTATCGCTCACCTGCAGCTGTACGCCGGCAGCGGACAAGGTGCCGGTGTCGCCGACCTGGCCGCCGGACTCSGCGTAGAACGGGGTCTGGTTGGTCAGCACGATGACCTCGTCACCGGCCTGGGCAGCGTCCACCGGGCGGCCATCCTTGAGGATCGCCACCACGCCGAGGCCGTCGGCCTGCAGGCGGTCATAGCCCAGGAAGACAGTCGGCTTGAGCGTGGCGACCAGATCGGCCGACAGCGTCACGCCACCGCCGAACTTGCCGGCGGCACGCGCGGTCTCGCGCTGCGTCTCCATCGCGGCGTTGAAGCCGTCAATGTCCACGGTCAGGTCACGCTCGCGGGCGATGTCCTGGGTCAGGTCGAGCGGGAAGCCGTAGGTGTCGTACAGGCGGAACGCGTCCGCGCCCGGGAYCACGCCATTGCTGACCTTGGCCGCAACGTCGTCGAAGATCTTCATGCCCGAGTCCAGCGTCTCGGCGAAACGCTCTTCTTCTGCCTGCAGGGCACGCACCACGGTATCGGCCTGTGCCGGCAGTTCCGGGTAGGCCTCGCCCATCTGCTCGACCAGGGTCGGCACCAGCTTGCTGAAGAACGGCTGGCGCACGCCCAGCATCCAGCCGTGTCGCAGTGCGCGGCGGATGATCCGGCGCAGCACGTAGCCGCGGCCTTCGTTGGACGGCAGCACGCCATCGACGATCAGGAACGAACAGGCGCGGATGTGGTCGGCGATCACGCGCAGCGACTTGTTTTCCAGATCAGCGGTTCCGGTCAGCTCCGATGCCTTGCGGATCAGCGCCTGGAACAGGTCGATCTCGTAGTTGGTATGCACGTGCTGCAGGATCGCGGCCAGGCGTTCCAGGCCCATGCCGGTGTCCACGCACGGTGCCGGCAGCGGCATCAGCGTGCCGTCCTGCTGGCGATCGAACTGCATGAAGACCAGGTTCCAGATCTCGATGAAACGGTCACCGTCCTCGTCCGGCGAGCCCGGCGGGCCACCGGCGATATGGTCACCGTGATCGTAGAAGATCTCGGTGCACGGACCGCACGGACCGGTATCGGCCATCTGCCAGAAGTTGTCCGAGGCGAACGGCGCGCCCTTGTTGTCGCCGATGCGGACGATCCGGTCTTCCGGAATGCCGATCATGTCGCGCCACAGTGCGTAGGCCTCGTCATCGGTCTGGTAGACCGTGACCAGCAGGCGCTCGGCSGGCAGCTTSYAGACCTGGGTCAGCAGCTCCCAGGCCCAGGCGATCGCATCCTTCTTGAAGTAATCGCCGAAGGACCAGTTGCCCAGCATTTCGAAGAAGGTGTGATGGCGGGCGGTGTAGCCCACCTGGTCGAGATCGTTGTGCTTGCCACCGGCACGCAGGCAGCGCTGGACGTCGGCCGCGCGCACGTAGCTGCGCTTTTCCGCGCCCAGGAACACGTCCTTGAACTGCACCATGCCGGAGTTGGTGAACAGCAGGGTCGGATCGTTGCCCGGCACCAGCGGCGCCGACGGCACGATGGTGTGGCCTTTGCCCTTGAAGAATTCAAGGAAGTCGCTGCGGATCTGGGATGTCGTGAATTTGGCGGATGCGTTCATGGGGGCTGGCAGTCTGCGGGCCGGGGCCCGTGCCGCCGGCCGCAGTGGCCAGGGTCGAACGGACCGCCGAAACCCCAAAGGGTATCAGGCCCGGCGCCATCAGTCTCAGTCGTCCGGATCGTAGCGGGTCGCGCGGCGGATGCTGTCGCCATCGAAGCCCCGGCGGGCCAGCAGATCGGCGGCCTTGCGGCGCTGCGCGAGGTCCTGCGGACCGGCCTCACCAAAGCGGCGACGGACCAGATCCCGGGCATTCTCCGTCCAGTCGCCCTCGAAGGTATCCATCGCAGCAGTAATCTGCTCGCTGTCCAGCCCGTGGGTTCCCAGCTCGGCACGTACATGGATGGGGCCATAACCCGTATTGGCGCGCATGCGCACCAGATTCTCGGCAAACCGGGTGTCGTCCTGCCAACCTGCCTCGGTCAGCTTGTCGACCGCCGCCTGCGCGGCCTCGTCCTCGATGCCCCGGGACGTCAGCTTGCGGGTCAGCTCCTTGCGCGAGTGCTCACGACGGACCAGCAGGCCCAAGGCGCGCTGGACAGGCGTCTGTTCGCGTACGCGGCGCTTACGGCCGGGTGCCGGGGCGTCGGAATCGTTCATTCTCGCCTTCAATCAAATGCGCCGTCCCTGGCGCGTCCCCCGTCGGGGAAACCGAATCTGCAGGACAGGGCGACGTCACTGACGGCGCCGCCCTGCCCCACAGCAAGCCTTTACTCGTCGTCGCCTTCGTCTTCGCCTTCCTCACGGACGGCTTCGGTCGGCTGGAACTTCTCGCGCAGCTCAGCCTCAAGCTTGGCGGCAACCTGCGGGTTGTCGCGCAGATAGCCACGGGCGTTGTCCTTGCCCTGGCCGATGCGCTCTTCACCGTAGCTGTACCAGGCACCGGCCTTCTCGACCAGCTTGGCTTCGACACCCATATCGATCAGCTCGCCTTCTCGGCTGATGCCTTCGCCGTACAGGATCTCGGTGATGACCTGCTTGAACGGGGGCGCCAGCTTGTTCTTGACGACCTTGATCTTGGTCTGGTTGCCGATGATCTCGTCGCCCTTCTTGATCGCGCCGATACGGCGGATGTCCAGGCGCACCGAGGCATAGAACTTCAGCGCGTTGCCGCCGGTGGTCACTTCCGGGCTCTGGCCCGGCATCATCACGCCGATCTTCATGCGCAGCTGGTTGATGAACACCACCAGGGTGTTCGAGCGCTTGATGTTGCCGGTCAGCTTGCGCAGCGCCTGGCTCATCAGACGCGCCTGCAGACCCGGCAACTGGTCGCCCATCTCACCTTCGATTTCAGCCTTGGGGGTCAACGCGGCGACCGAGTCGACCACCAGGATGTCCACCGAACCGGAGCGCACCAGCATGTCGGCGATTTCAAGCGCCTGCTCACCGGTATCCGGCTGCGACAGCAGCAGATCGTCGACATTGACGCCCAGCTTGCCTGCGTAGATCGGGTCCAGCGCGTGCTCGGCATCGATGAAGGCGGCGGTGCCACCCAGCTTCTGGCACTCGGCGATGGCCTGCAGGGTCAACGTGGTCTTGCCGGAGGATTCCGGACCGTAGATTTCCACCACGCGGCCCTTGGGCAGGCCACCAATGCCCAATGCGATATCCAGCATCAGAGAACCGGTCGGGATCGCCTCGACGGGCTCGACCACGCGGTCGCCCATGCGCATCACCGAGCCCTTGCCGAACTGCTTTTCGATCTGGCCCAGAGCTGCAGCGAGGGCGCGCTTCTTGTTCTCGTCCATCGGATTGGTCCTTGCAGAGGTCACGTCGTTGGAGGTGCTGTCTTTGGAAGTCTTCTTGGCCATGGGTTCACTTTAAGGCTGGCGTATCGCACAGGCTGAGATTCTGCCCGGCGTTCGGAAAAAAATTATCGGACATCCGTACCAACCTCAGCAGAACCAGAGAATCGCCACAAAAGACCGCGGGAATTGCAGGATGAATCGTCAACGGTTCGGTCGCAGCAGCCCGCAGTACAGGCC
>NZ_JBFTNR010000219.1:0-7308 GCF_056665995.1 Stenotrophomonas sp. 05L44_2 | reverse complement strand
GCTGAATGCTCGTCTTACTGTCTGCTCACTTCGCACTAACCACCGCGCTAACGCATACGTCTGCGCCAGTGGTTAACCATGCGTGTTCGAGGGAATTGCGGCGCAAAATCGATTCAGAAACGCGGTGGCAGGGTAGGTGCCGTGCGGAGACAACGACCGCGCACTACCACCCTTCAGGAGACACCCCAGATGACTATTCGCAACCGCAAGCCCCTGATCGCCCTGATCGTCGCCGCCGGCAGCGTGTTGGCCATCCCGGCGATGGCGCAGTCGGCCAAGCAGCAGGCCGCGCATGCACAGAACGAAGCGGCGCAGGCCCAGCAGGCGGCGGCACAGGCAGGCCAGGCGGCCGACCAGGCTACCGACGCGGCCGCAGCAGCCTCGGCGCAGGCCAACGGCGGTGGCCAGACGTGGGCCAGCATCGATACCGATGGCAACGGCACCATCAGCAAGAGCGAGTCGCAGGTGAATGCGGGCCTTGCGCAGGTGTTCGACCAGGCGGATGCCAACAAGGACGGCCAGTTGAGCGCCGACGAGTACAAGGCCTACGTGGCCGCCCAGCAGGCGGGTGCCGGCGCGGGTGGCACGGCCGCGGGCCAGGGTCGCTGATCCACGGTTGAATTCGGGACAACCGGTGCATGGGCAACCCGGGTGGCTTCGGCCACCCGGGTTTTTTTCGTCATCGCCGCGCCTGTATCCTAGGGCGATGAACACCTCCACGCCTGCGCCCTCGCGCGCCATCGGCCTGGTCGGTTTTGACGGTGACGACACGCTGTGGAAGAGCGAGGACTACTACCGCAAGGCCGAACAGGATTACCTGGACCTGCTGTCGCGCTACATCGACGTCCACGACACCCAGACCGCCCGCCACCTGCTGGAAGTGCAGCAGCGCCACCTCGGCGTGTTCGGTTACGGGGTGAAAAGCATGACGCTGTCGATGATCGAAGCAGCCATCGAGATCACCTCGCAGCGGATCGAAGCCAAGGACATCCAGCGCATCCTCGACATCGGCCATGACACCCTGCGCCACCCGGTCGAACTGATCGACGGCGTACGCGAGTCGGTGGCCGCCATCGCCGCGCAGTACCCGGTGGTGCTGATCACCAAGGGCGACCTGTTCCACCAGGAAGCCAAGATCAAGGTCGCGGCGCTGGCGGACCTGTTCCCGCGCATCGAGATCGTGTCCGAGAAGGACCCGGAAACCTATGCCCGCGTGCTGGCCGAATTCGACCTGCCGATGCAGCAGTTCGTAATGGTCGGCAATTCGCTGCGCTCGGACATCGAACCGGTGATCACCCTCGGCGGCTGGGGTATCCACACCCCCTACGCAGTGACCTGGGCGCACGAGACCCAGCACGGCGTGGCCGACGACGAACCACGCATGGTCAACGCCGATACCGCCTGGGACTGGCCGGCGGCGCTGGCGACGATCGAGGCCAAGGCCGCTGCCGCGGCCTGACACGGCGCGGCCGCTGCGGCAGAATCGAAGCATGAAACTGCCACTGCGCGCCCTGCTGTTGTCCCTGCTGCTGGCGCCGGCCATCGTGCTGGCGCAGCAGACCGCCGAACGTTCGGCGACCTATGAGGTGGATACCGGCGATGCCTGGGTCGACATCCAGCTGGCCGACATCAACCACTACGCCGAGCGTTACCCCGATGCCTTCCTCGACGAGGTATCGCGCTATGCCGGTGTACCGCGCGGTTACATCGCCGCGCTGGCCACCACCCACCGGTGGCAGGCCGGCGACATCTATTTCGCCTGTTTCTGGGCCAAGGCCAGTGGGGCACTACCCATCGCAGGTCATGTTGCTCTGCGTATCGCCGCCGCCGCGCGCTCCGGCGACAATACTGGTCCGAGCTGTTCCCCGTTCCCGTAATCGAGTGACTGATGAGCGCCTCTTTCGTTTCGCCTGATGTGATCCGCCGCCTGTTCGCCCAGGCCATGTCCCGCATGTACCGCACCGAAGTGCCGTTGTACGGCACGCTGGTGGAACTGGTGGAGCGGATCAACACGCAGGTCCTGGCGCAGGACCCGGCGCTGGCCGCGCAGCTGCTGCGCAACGACGAGCGTGCCCGCCTGGATGAAGAACGCCATGGCGCGATCCGCGTCGGTACCCCGCAGGAACTGGCAACCCTGCGCCGCCTGTTCGCGGTGATGGGCATGTACCCGGTGGGCTACTACGATCTGTCGGTGGCCGGCGTGCCGGTGCATTCCACCGCCTTCCGCCCGCTGACCGCCGCTGCGCTGGCACTGAACCCGTTCCGCGTGTTCACCTCGCTGCTGCGCCTGGAGCTGATCGAAGACGAGGCGCTGCGTGCGCAGTCGGCCGAAATCCTCGCCCGCCGCCGCATCTTCACCGACGAGGCACTGGCGCTGATCGACCAGGCCGAGCGTGACGGTGGCCTGACCCAGGCCGATGCCGAGCGCTTCGTCGAACAGGCGCTGGAGACCTTCCGCTGGCATGGCGACGCCACCGTCGACCTGCCGACCTACCATGCCCTGCACAAGGCGCACCGGCTGGTGGCCGATGTGGTCAGCTTCCGTGGCCCGCACATCAACCACCTGACCCCGCGCACGCTGGACATCGACGCTGCGCAGGCGGCGATGATCGAGCACGGCATGGCCGCCAAGGCGGTGATCGAGGGCCCGCCGCGCCGCGCCTGCCCGATCCTGCTGCGGCAGACCAGCTTCAAGGCGCTGGAAGAGGCGGTGCACTTCCCGGGCAACGAGGGCGGCGACGCCGGTACCCATACCGCGCGCTTCGGCGAGATCGAGCAGCGTGGCCTGGCGCTGACTGCGAAAGGCCGCGCGCTGTACGACCAGCTGCTGACGCAGGCGCGCGATGCCGACGGCGCGGGCAGCACCGGTGGCGACTATGGGCAGCGCCTGCAGGCGGTGTTCGCCAGCTTCCCGGATGACCACGACACCCTGCGCCAGGAAGGCCTGGGGTATTACCGCTACCAGCTGACCGACGCTGGCCGCGCCGCGCCGGAGCGCGTGGCCGATCTGCCGGCCGAAGTGCTGGTTGCCGCGGGCCTGGCCACGGCCGATCCGATCGTCTACGAGGACTTCCTGCCGGTCAGTGCCGCAGGCATCTTCCAGTCGAACCTGGGCGGCGGTGAGCAGCGCGCGTACGCCGCCCATGCCAATCGCGAGGCCTTCGAACAGGCGCTGGGTGCGGCGGTGAACGATGAGTTCGAGATCTACGAGCGCATCCAGGCCGAATCGCTGGCGAGCCTGCGCACCTGATGCGGAACACCCGCCGGGCATGGCCCGGCGCTACCAAGGTGCGATGCGGGGTAGCGCCGGGCCATGCCCGGCGAACCGGCAATACTCAGGCCTTCATGGTGCCCGTATCCAGCCACCGCTGGTGCCACGACAGCGCCTCCGGCAGCAGGTGCGGGGTGTGCTTGCCGTAGCTCTCGCGGCTGGCGCGGTCGAAGTAGTCCTGCAGCTGCGCGCGGAAATCCGGGTGCGCGCAGTTGTCGATCAGCACCTGCGCGCGCTTGCGCGGGGTCAGGCCACGCAGATCGGCCAGGCCCTGTTCGGTCACGATCACCGACACGTCGTGCTCGGTGTGGTCGACATGGCTGGCCATCGGCACGATCGCCGAAATGGTGCCGTTCTTCGCCGTCGACGGGCTCAGGAACGCAGACAGGAAGCCATTGCGCGCGAAGTCGCCCGAACCGCCGATACCGTTCATGATCCGCGTGCCCATCACGTGCGTCGAATTGACGTTGCCGTAGATGTCCACCTCGATCATGCCGTTCATGCCGATGCAGCCCAGGCGGCGCACCAGTTCCGGATGGTTGGAGATTTCCTGCGTGCGCATGATGATGCGCTCGCGGTAGAAATCGATGTTCTCCTTGAACGTCTCGTTGGCCTGCGGGCTCAGTGCGAAGCCGGTGCACGAGGCGTAGCTCAGCACGCCGTCGCGCAGCAGGTCGAGCATGCCGTCCTGGATCACTTCGGTGAACGCGGCCAGGTCGCGGAAACCACTCTTGGCCAGGCCGGCCAGCACCGCATTGGGGATGTTGCCCACGCCCGACTGCAGCGGCAGCAGGTTGGCCGGCAGGCGGCCGCGTTTCACTTCGTGCTGCAGGAACTCGATCAGGTGCGCGGCGATCTGCTCGCTGGTCGCATCGATCGGGCTGAACGGGCTGTTGCGGTCGGGGCCGTTGGTGCGCACCACGGCCACGATCTTGTCCGGGTCGCAGCGCAGCGCGGTCTCGCCGATGCGGTCGTTGGCATTGACCAGCGGAATCGGCTTGCGGTGCGGCGGCAGCGCGGTGCCGTAGTAGATGTCATGCATGCCGTCCACGCCGGCCGGCTGCCACTCGTTGACCTCGATGATCACCTTCTTGGCCAGGTCCAGCCAGGTCTTGTTGTTGCCCAGCGAGGTGGACGGCACCAGCGAGCCATCCTCGCGGATCGCCGAGACCTCGACCACGGCGGTATCGATCTCGCCGTAGAAGCCGAACCAGACGTGCTGGGCGACGTGGCTGAGGTGGATGTCGATGTAATCCAGCTTGCCCTCGTTGATGCGGTTGCGCGCATCCGGGTCGCTCTGGAACGGCATGCGCATGGCGATGCCATCGGCCTTGGCCAGCGCACCATCGAGTTCCGGCGCGGTGGAGGCGCCGGTCATCAGGCTGATCTGGAAGGGCAGGCCCTGGGCATGCACCGATTCGATGCGGCGGGCCAGCTCAACGGGAACGGCCTTGGGGTAACCGGAGCCGGTAAAGCCGCTCATGGCCACGGTTTCACCGGGCTGGATCAGCGCGGCTGCGGCCTCGGCCGAGACCACGCGGTCACGAAGACGCGCGTTGGCGATGCGATCAACAGTCATGACGACAGCGTTTCTGGGGGGAATCCCGATTATCGGCCATCCCCTGCCGTACGGGGGGTTCTACCTTCGTGGAATGGCGTTTCCGGCAAGGCCTCTCCCATACCCGTCAGTTTTGTTTTGCAGTGCAGCGTGCAAAGTACTTTCGTACACCGCACGATGGCCCTGCATCCCGACGTGGGGGAGGGAGCAGAGCCCGCTGGCAGTTCGCTGCAAGCGGGCTTTTTTATTGCCTGTCGCCCAAGATGAATGCGCGGACTCCATTTTCGGTAGTGCCGGCCGCTGGCCGGCAACCCCAGCAACCTTCGGCGATATCGCAGCAAGCGGTCACAGCCCTTCGCCGTTGGCAAAGGGATGCGACCCCGCGAGAATCAGTGCATGACCCTCGCCCCCGCCGAATTGCCCGCCACCCTGCAGCCCCTCGTCCACCGCGCGCTGACGCGCTTGGCCCAGGCAGTGCCCGATCCCATCCCGGCCGAACTGCAGCCGATGCTGGTGCAGCTGGCCATCAGCAGCGACTTCGCCCTGGACACCCTGGTGCGCCAGCCCGGCCTGCTGGCGCAGCTGGCCGCGCCGGGCTGCCCGCCGCTGCCGGCGCCGGTGCTCGACCCGCTGCAGCCCAGCGACTGGCCGGCACAGCTGCGACGCTGGCGCACGGCGATGTCCACCCGCTTGATCTGGCGCGACCTGGCCGGGCTGGATGACGTGCCGCAGACTCTGGCGGGCGCCACCTCGCTGGCCGAGGACTGCCTGCGCTTGGCGCTGGACGCCCTGCAGCGGGAGTTCGCCCAGCGCCACGGGGTGATCACCGATGACCACGGCCAACCTCAGCAGCTGGTGGTGTTCGGGCTGGGCAAGCTGGGCGGTGGCGAGCTCAACTTCAGTTCCGATGTCGATCTGGTCTACGCCTACGTGCAGGGCGGTGAATCCGACGGTCCGCGCGCGCTGGCGGCCGAAGAGTATTTCGCCCGGCTCGGCCAGCGCCTGGCCAAGCTGCTGGATGAAACCACCGTCGATGGCTTCAGCCATCGCGTCGACCTGCGCCTGCGCCCGTTTGGCAGCGCAGGCCGCGTCGCGCTGTCATTCGCTGCGATGGATCAGTACTTCCAGCGCGAAGGCCGYGACTGGGAGCGCTATGCCTGGCTGAAAGCGCGTGCGGTGGCGGGCGATATCGCCGCTGGCGAGGCCTGGCTGCAGACCCTGCGTCCGTTCGTGTACCGCCGCTACCTGGATTTCACCGCGCTCGACGGCCTGCGCGAGATGAAAGCGGCGATCACCGCTGAAGTCGCCCGGCGCGAGATGCACGACGACATCAAGCGCGGTGCCGGTGGCATCCGCGAGATCGAATTCCTGTGCCAGGCGCTGCAGCTCATTCGCGGTGGCCGTGAGCCGGTGCTGCGTGAGCGGCGGTTGCTGGTCGCGCTGGATGCCCTGGTGGCTGCCGGGCAGATCGCCCGCGATGATGGCGCCGCACTGCGCGAGGCCTATCTGTTCCTGCGCCGGCTGGAAAACCGGCTGCAGATGCTGCGCGATGCGCAGACCCATGTGCTGCCCAGCGATGCGCTGGATCGCGAGCGGATTGCCGTCGGCCTGGGCTATGCCGATTGGGATGCGCTGCGCGACGCACTGCGTGTGCAGCAGCAGCGCGTCAGTACCGAGTTCGGTGCGCTGCTGGCGCCACGCAAGGGCCAGGCAGCGCCCGATGCGCTGGCCAATTACTGGCGCAGCCTGCCCGAAGGCAGCAACGCGCCGCTGCTGGCCGAGGCCGGTTTCCTCGATGCCAATGGCGCCGATCAGTCACTGCGCGATTTCGCCCAGGGCACGGGCGTGAAGTCGCTGTCCGATGCGGCGCGTGCGCGCCTGGACCGCGTACTGCCGGCACTGCTGCACGCGGCCACCCGTTCACCGCAGCCCGATGCCGCACTCAAGCGCGTGCTCGGCCTGCTGCAGGCAGTGCTGCGCCGTACCAGCTACCTGGCGCTGCTGGACGAACAGCCCAGCGCACTCGCGCGACTGGTCGACGTGCTGGCACGCAGCGCGCTGCTGGCCGAGCGCCTGGCCGCGTATCCGCTGCTGCTGGACGAACTGCTGGACGTACGCGTGTCCGGGCCGATGCCCGACGCCGCCGGCATGCTGGCCGAATGCCGGCAGGTGCTGCCGGTGGAAGATCCCGAATCGCAGCTGCGCTGGCTCAATGAAACTCGCCTGGCGTTGAGCTTCCGCATGGCCATGGCCACGCTGGATGGCCGCCAGGGCGCGGTCGACAGCACCCGGCAACTGGCCGAACTGGCGCAGGCGGTGGTCATCACCGTGTTGGCGATGGCCGAGGCCGATATGCACGCCGCGCACGGCGCTATCGCCGGCGGCCGCTTCGCGATCATTGGTTACGGCAGCCTGGGCGGCCTGGAGCTGGGTTTCGGCTCGGATCTGGACCTGGTGTTCCTGCACGATCACCCGCCGG
>NZ_JBFTNR010000218.1:0-7063 GCF_056665995.1 Stenotrophomonas sp. 05L44_2 | reverse complement strand
GTTGTGATCCGCACGGTGGTAGTACACCGACGTCCAGTCCGCGCGCGGGCCGACATCGACCCATGGACCGGGACCATAGTGGTGCCCCCGCGCCATCAGATGGTGCAGGCCCAGCGGCGTCATGTAGTTCACCGCAGCCTCGCGCGAGGCCATCATCATCCCGACGATGGGCTGCACCACGCCGGGATCGGCCGAGAACGTCAGCGCCGCCCAGTCCGCCGCGATGTCCTGGGCCGATTGCCGCGGATCCCACGCAAGGCGCCCGAAGGCGTACCAGTTGGCCTGGTCGAAGTGCGATCCACTCCAGGTGCGGTCGGTGCCGATGTTGGCGACCCCGGCCATGCCGGCCAGGGACTGCGCCACGGTGGCCCCCTTGCCGCGTATGCGGGTGTCGGACCGCAGCACTTCCTCGTACAACGGCCCCAGGTAAACCAGATGCGTGGCAAAGCCCAGGTACTCCTTGGTGATCTGCACTTCCATTACCAGCGGCGTGCGCGGCATGGCTCCGAACAGCGGATGGAACGGCTCACGCGGCTGGAAGTCGATGGGCCCGTTCTTCACCTGCAGCACCACGTTCGGGCGGAACGCACCATCCAGGCCGGCGAATTCGCTGTAGGCCTGCGTGGCGCGGTCCGCAGGAACGTCGTGCGCATAGACGAAGGCGCGCCACATCACCACGCCGCCGTGCGCGGCCAGCGCATCCGCCAGCAGGTTGGCGCCGTCGGCGTGCGAGCGGCCGTAGTCCTGCGGGCCGGGCTGCCCTTCCGAATTGGCCTTCACCAGGAAGCCACCGAAATCGGGAATGCGCGCGTAGATCTGCTCGGCTTTGTCGCGCCACCAGCGTTGCACGGCCGGGTCGAGCGGATCGGCGGTGTCGAGCCCGCCCAGCTCGATGGGTGCGCTGAAGCGTGCACTCAGGTAGACACGGATGCCGTACGGACGGAACAGATCGGCCAGTGTTGCCGCTTTGTCGAGATAGTCCGGCGCAAGACTCTGTGCGTTTGCATTCACGTTGTTGAGCACGGTGCCGTTGATGCCTACGGATGCGTTGGCGCGTGCATAGTCGGTGTAGCGCGGGTCGCGCCACTCCGGCAACGTCTGCCAGTCCCACAGTGAACGGCCTGCGTAGCCACGTTCGACATGGCCATCCAGGTTGTCCCAGTGATTGAGCACGCGCAGCCGGAGCCGTGGCGATTGACGCACATCGAGAGCGTCCAGTGCCGCGCCCGTCTGCAGCAGCCGCAGCAGATGGAACACCCCGTACAGCACGCCGATATCCCGCGGTGCGGCGACCAGCAGCGCATCGCGCCCGCCCACCTGTGTGCGCTTGAGCAGGTAGCCTTCCTCGCCCAGCGGCTGCATCTGCGCACGCAACGGCGCGATCAACGCCGAAGACTGCGGCGTACCCAGCACCAGCATAGGGCCGGTGGCTGCCGTACCCGCCAACTGCGGAGCGCTGCCGAGCAGCCCGGCCAGTCCACGCTGCAGTTCATCGCGCGCGGCGCGCTGCGTGGCTGTGTGATCAGGGGCCACCACCTGCCCCAGGCGGGTGCGGTAGTCGGCAGCGAGGGCCGGTTCGAGCGGAACGTAGCGCATCCACAGGGCATGGCCGTCCTCTGCGCGCGCGTCGCCCATGCAGGCCAGCAGCGCCAGCAGCGCCAGCACGGCAGCGAACATCCAATGACACCGCTCGCCATCCGGACCGGACCGTTGGGCGGCCGGCAAACCTTGTAAGCTCCGGACGTGCGCGGGCTTCGGCAGCGTCACAGAGAAGAACGGGAGCGCGTATTGGACAAGCCGAAGAAATCGGTCCGCCGCAAAACCAGTGGCGTGACGATCGACGAGGTGGCGRCCCTGGCCGGAGTGTCGCCGATGACGGTGTCGCGGGCGATCAACCAGGGCAAGGTGCGCGACGTCACCCGCGAGCGCGTGATGCGCGCAGTGCGTGAACTGGGCTATACGCCCAACCTCGCCGCCAGTTCGCTGGCCGCCGCGCAGCACACGCGTATTGCACTGATCTACACCGACCCCAGCGGTGCCTACCTGCGCGAACTGCTGGTCGGCCTGCTGCGCGTAGCGTCCAACGCTGCCATCCAGCTGGTCATCGACTACTGGGACGAGCCGGGCCCCGCGGCCCAGCGCAAGGCCGCGCGTGCTCTGGCCGGGCGGGTGGACGGCGTCATCCTGCCGCCGCCGCTGTGCGAATCGAAGCCCGTGGTGACCGAGCTGGTCAAGGCCGGCATCCCGGTGGTGGCTATCGCGCCGGGTCACCTCGGCAATGACATTTCCTGCGTGCGCATCGATGACTTCCACGCCGGCAGGGAATTGGCTGAACACCTGATCCAGCAGGGCCACCGCCGCATCGGCTTCATCTGCGGGCGCACCGACCTCAGTGCCAGCGCGCGGCGCTATGACGGCTTTGTCAGCGCGCTGCACGACGCCGGGCTGGAGGTCGACCCCGCCCTGGTCGAACAGGGCGACTACACCTACCGCTCCGGGCTGGCCGCTGCCGAGAAACTGCTGTGCCAGCCCAGGCCGCCCACCGCAATCCTGGCCAGCAACGACGATATGGGCGCGGCGGCGATCTCCGTCGCGCACCGGCGTGGCCTGGAGGTGCCCCGCGACCTGTCGGTGGTCGGCTTCGATGACAGCTCCGCCGCCACGACGGTCTGGCCCGAGCTCACCACCATCCATCAGCCCATCGCCTCGATGGCCGATGCCGCCATCGAGATCCTGCTGCGCACCATCCGCCGCCGCAGCGAGGGCGTGCGCGTGTTGACCGACCACGTGGTGCCGCACCGGCTGGTGGTGCGCGATTCGGTCACGCGCCCACCCGGTTCCCGATAGCGCAGGACGAAGCGTCACGGTCACGCGCCTGCGCACCCGATGCTGGTCTCCGCCTCGTTCAGGGCGCCCAGCGCGACACGTGACACCGACAGTGTCATCGCCCCCGCCGTTCCGATCGACCACGGGCGATCCAGCTTGCCGACGTCCGCACCTGCGGCTGCAAGGCACTTCAGCGGCACGCCCACGCGCGTCCATTGGCCCACCGGCAGTTTTGCCAGCGTCGACGTGAGCGCAATGCGGGCCGAGCAGCCCGTGCCGCAGCCCACCGCCAACCAGGCCTCGCCACGGGGTGCAGACTCCACCCGCAGCGTGGTCAGCAGCATCAGGTCGCCGTTGCTTTCGCGCTGCAGGTCCAGTGCCGTGTGTGACTGCAGCGCGGCAACTGCCTCAGCCTTGCCCGACCAGGCCAGGCGGCGGCCGTCTTCCTGTGCCAGGTGGTCCACGCCGGTGACCTTGAGCAGATCGCCCTCCAGGGCCTCCGGCACCTTGGTGACCGTGACGCCCTGCCCCGTGCTGTTCTGCAGGCGCAGAGCCATGCCTGAACCGGCTTCGCCGCGCGCGAAGAAGACGCCGGCGGCACCTTCATTGCCGGTTACCCCGGAGACTTCCGGCAGCGCCGCCAGATCGCCGTTGTCGGCGTAGGACAGGCCGAAGCCGAAGGCGAACTGCGGGTTGTAATCCTTCTGCCCCACATTGTTGGCGTACTGCGTCGCCGTGCGCGGCCAGCTGAAGCTCAACCTGCCCTTGAAATCGTGCTGCACGCTGCCATCAGGCCTGCGCAGCAGCACGTCGGCAACGCCAGCACCTTCCGAGCCGGGCAGCCACGCCGCCACGAACGCATCAGCGGCGTTGATCTCGCGGTTGACCCACAGCGGGCGTCCGCTCAGGAACACGGCCACCACCGGAATGCCGTCGGCCTTCAGCCGCTTGATCAGGTCAAGGTCGGCATCGTCCCCCGGCTTGTAGGCCAGCGTCGGCAGATCGCCCTGGAACTCGGCATACGGGCTCTCGCCGAATACCACCACGGCCACATCCGGCTTCGTTACATATTTCCCATCGACCGCCAGCACTGCCTCGCCACCCGCGGCCGACGCCTGCTGGGCGATGCCCTCGTAGATCGTGTCCGCATTGGGGAAGTCCTTGCGGGTCGTGCCGGTGCCCTGCCAGTTCAGCGTCCAGCCGCCGGCCTGCTTGCCCACGTCGTTGGCGCCGTCACCGGCCACCAGGATCCGTTGCTTGGGCGACAGTGGCAACACGCCCCTCTGGTTCTTCAGCAGTACCAGCGATTCGCGCACCGCCTGCCGTGCCAGCGCACGATGTTCCGGTGCGCCGATGAGGGCGAACTGGCCGCCGACCGCACGTGTGGACGGCTTGCCGGCCTCGAACAGACCCAGCCGCATCTTGACGCGCAGGATCCGGCGCACCGCCTCGTCCAGCCGTTGCTGGCTGATGGTGCCGTTCTTCACGGCGGCCAGCGTGGTCTCGTAGAAGCCCTTCCAGCTGTCCGAGGCCATGGCCATGTCCAGGCCCGCATTGATGGTGGCCGGGCAATCGGTGGTCGTGCAGCCCTTGACCTGCCCGTGGCCGTTCCAGTCGCCCACCACGAACCCACCGAAGTGCATGCGGCCCTTCAACGCATCGGTCAGGTACTGCCTGTGGCCATGCATTTTTTCGCCGTTGACGCTGTTGAAGGAGGCCATGACGGTCTGCGCGCCTGCAGCGATCGCCGGCGGATAGCCGGCCGCGTGGAAGCGCGCCAGGTCCGCTTCGCTGATCCGGGTATCCCCCTGGTCCTTGCCATCGGTAGTGCCACCGTCGCCGAGGAAGTGCTTCACCGAGGCGATCACATGACGACCATCGAGGAACGCGGGCGTACCCACTTTGCCCTGCAGCCCTTCGACCATTGCACCGGCATAGCTGGCCACCACCTCGGGCGATTCGGAATAGCCCTCATAGGTGCGCCCCCAGCGGTCGTCCTGCGGTACCGCCACGGTTGGTGCGAACGCCCACTCCATCCCGGTCGCACGGGTCTCCAGCGCGGTCACCTCGCCGATCCGGCGCAGCATATCCGGGTTGCGGGCCGCGCCCAGGCCGATGTTGTGCGGGAACAGCGTCGCGCCGATGATGTTGCTCTGCCCGTGCACGGCATCAATGCCGAACAGCACCGGAATCGCTTTGCCGCCGTTGGAGGTGTCCATCGACGCCGCGTAGAACGCATCGGCCAGCGCCAGCCATTCGGCCGGCGCGGCATCGTAACGGCCACCGGGATCTGAATTGCCACCGGCCAGGACCGAGCCCAACCGATAGCGGCGCACGTCGTCGGGCGTGATGCTGGCGATATCTCCCTGCACCAGCTGGCCGACCTTTTCCTCCACCGTCATGGTGGCCATCAGGTCGGTGATGCGCTTTTCCAGCGCGGGGTCCTCGGCCAGTGGCCAGGCGACCTGCGGCCACGGGTCCGGCGTCGCGGCTGCAGTTGCAGCTGCTTTCTCCACCAGATAGATGCTGTACGTGGCTGCCAGCCCGGTGGCGGCCAGCAGAATCGGGAAGGTCACGGTGACGGCGAAATTGGCGGTCCACTGCGCCGCACCGGCCACCGCCAGGCCCGAACCGCGGATCTGATTGGGGAACATCTCGCCCAGCATCACCCACATCACCGGGCCCCACGAGATGTTGAAGAACACGACATAGGCATTGGCCGCCACCAGCGCCAGCGTGCCCATGCCCGCAGGCAGCTGCAGGTGCGTATCGACCAGCGAGCCGCTGGCGAATGCGGCCACCAGCAGTGCCAGTGACACCGCCATGCCGGCCGAGCCAACCCACAGCAATGGCTTGCGCCCGATGCGATCGATCAGCAGCACGGTGACGATGCAGGCGCCGATGCTGAGCGCACCGGACAGCACATTGATCAGCAGCGCGTCGTTCTCGGAGAAGCCGACGGCCTGCCAGAGCACGGCACCGTAGTAGAACACCACGTTGATGCCGACCAGCTGCTGGAAGGTGGCCAGGCCGATGCCGACCCAGACAATCGGGCGGATCCTGCCGGTGGCCTTGTTACGCAGGTCCGACAGCCGCGGCCGATGGTGGTCGGTCGACAGCGAAGCGTCGATCTCGGCAAGCTTCGCCTGCGCCTCGACACCGCCGTACAGCCGCGCAAGCACCTGCAGCGCCTCGTCCTTGCGGCGCTTCACCATCAGGTAGCGCGGGCTTTCCGGAATGGTCAGCAGCAGTGCCAGGAACAGCAGCGAGGGCACGGCCTGCATCCAGAACATCCAGCGCCACGCCGCGTGCCCGCCCCACAGTGCCTCGGTGGACGCACCGGCGGTGGCCGCCAGCAGATAGTTGGACAGGAACGCGACGGTCAGCCCGCTGATGATGGCGATCTGCTGGACCGTGGCGAGCCGGCCACGGTAGCGCGCCGGCGCGACTTCGGCGATGTAGGCCGGGGAGATGACACTGGCGGCCCCCACCGCAAAGCCCCCCAACACCCGCGCGACGATGAACATCGCCGAGGAGGATGCGGCGCCAGCGCCGATCGCCGACAGCAGGAACAACACTGCCGAGACGATCAGCACGTTGCGGCGGCCGAGACGGTCGGCCAGCCGGCCGGCGCTGAAGGCACCCACGGCGCAGCCCAGCAACATCGAGGCGATCTCGAACCCCTGCATCCACTCGCCGGATCTGAACGCCTGGTGCAGGCCGTCCTGGGTGCCGTTGATCACGCCGCTGTCGAACCCGAACAGGAATCCGCCAATCGTCGCCACCACGCTGATCAATACGATCAGCCGGGTGTTCTCTCCACCGCTCATTGCCTGCTGCATTGCTGTGCCCCTCCCCGGTTCGGTGTCATCGATGCGAGCCGCTGTGCTCAACGCAGCAGGTACTGGTTGATCAGGTTCTCGTAGCGCTCCTGCTTGCCGCTGATCTGCCTGGGCTCGCCGCCCTTGGCACCCAGCGCAGCCAGCTCTGCGAGACTCAGCGCGCCGCCCGCGAAGTCCTTGCCGGCACCACTGTCGAAGCTGGCGTAACGCTCCTTGCGCCACTGCTCCAGCGGCGAGTCGTTCAGCAGCGCATGGGCCACTTCCAGCCCGCGGGCGAAGGCATCCATGCCGCCGACGTGGGCAATGAACAGATCTTCCAGGTCGGTCGATTCACGGCGCACCTTGGCGTCGAAGTTCAAGCCGCCTTCCAGACCGCCCTGGCGCAGCACCACCAG
>NZ_JBFTNR010000217.1:0-5541 GCF_056665995.1 Stenotrophomonas sp. 05L44_2 | reverse complement strand
ATTGGATCCCACGCTGCGACAGCAGGTCGAGGACGGACTGCGTGCGGGCACGCTGCGCTGCGTGGTGGCCACCTCCAGCCTGGATCTGGGCGTGGACTTTCCGGAAGTGGACCAGGTGCTGCAGCTGGGCAGCCCGAAGGGCGTGGCGCGCCTGCGCCAGCGCGCTGGGCGTGCACGTCATCGGCCCGGTGCCAGCGGCCAGATACTGTGCATTCCCAGCCATGCGCTGGAACTGGCCGAGTACGCGGCGGCCCGGCACGCGTTGCATGACGGGGTGATCGAAGCGCGACGTCCTCCCACGTTGTCGCTGGACGTATTGGCCCAGCACGCCGTCAGCCGCGCGCTGGCGGGCGGCTTCAACGCCGATGCACTGCTGGAACAGGTCCGTGGCACGCATGCCTTCGCCGCGCTGGAGGACGCACAGTGGAATGCGGTGATCGATTTCATCGTGCAGGGCGGACGTGCATTGTCCCGGTACCCGGAGTTCCACAAGGTGGTACGCGATGCCGACGGCGTGTACCGCATGCCCGATCGCCGCCAGGCGCTGCGCCATCGGCTGTCGATCGGCACCATCAGCAGCGACGGCAGCGTGCGCGTACAGTTCCTGCGTGGCGGCAGCCTGGGCGCGGTGGAAGAGCAGTTCGCCAGCCGCCTGCGCCGCGGCGACCGTTTCCAGTTTGCGGGGCGGCTGCTGGAGCTGGTGCAGCTTCGCGACATGACCGCGTTCGTGCGCGTGGCGCGCGGTGGTGGTGATGGCGTGGTACCGCGCTGGCAGGGCGGTCAACTGCCACTGTCGATGCCCTTGGGCCGCGAACTGGAAAAGGTGCTGTCAGGCGCCGACCAGAGCGCGGAGTCGCGGTGGCTTGCACCGCTGCTGGCATTGCAGTCGCAGCTGTCTGCGGCGCCATCGCCCGACCACCTGCTGGTGGAAAACGTGCGCCGACGCGAAGGCCAGTTCCTGTTCGTCTATCCCTTTGCGGGCCGCCATGTGCACGAAGCGCTGGCCGCGCTGCTGGCCCTTCGCTGCACCCGTCGGCAACGCAACAGCATCGGCTATGCAGTGAATGACCATGGCCTGGTGCTCGCTCCGGCCACGCCGGTGGATCTGCRGGAACAGGACTGGCGGGCAATGCTGGATGCTGGCGATCTGCTGCAGGACCTGCGCGCAGCGGTGAACCTGGGCGAGCTGGCGCGCCGCCAGTTCCGCGGCATCGCGCGCGTAGCGGGCCTGCTGGTACCCAGCCTGCCGGGTGGCATGCCACGCTCGCTGCGCCAGCTGCAGGCCTCCGCCGGACTGCTGCATGACGTGCTGCGCGAGCACGACCCGGAGCATCTGCTGCTGGCATTGGCCGAGCAGGAAGTACTGCACGACAGCCTCGACCTGCCCGGGTTGCAGCAAGTGCTGGTACGCATCGCCACACGTTCGTTGTCCCTTCAGCGGCCCTCATCACTGACCCCGCTGGCATTTCCCTTGTGGGCCGAACGCCTGCGTGGGCAGTTCAGCAATGAAGACTGGCGCACGCGCGTGCAGCGTGCCGCGCAGCAGCTGGAGCGCCGCCATGGCCGCTGATCTTCCGCTGCAGCTGGGAGGTGAGTCGATGATTCTGCTCGGCGGCCGGGCGCTGCTGTGGCCGGCGCAGCGCGCGCTGTTGATCGCCGACCTGCACCTGGGCAAGGCGGACGTGTTCCGGCGTGCGGGAATCGCCCTGCCGTCGGGCGGCACCGGCAATGACCTGCAGCGCCTGCAGGACCTGGTGGCCACGCACCAGTGCCGACAACTGTGGATTCTCGGCGACGTCCTGCACGGCCCGGCGCATCGCGCGGCCTGGTATCAGCAATGGCTTGGCTGGCGCGAACATCACGCGGCGCTGGACATCCACGTGGTGCGCGGCAATCACGACCGGGATCTGCCGAAGGCGGCGCTGCAGGTGCAGATGCATGACGACGCGCGATGGGGACCGTTCCTGCTGCGGCACGAGCCGCTGGCCGATGCCTCCGCGCACGTGCTGGCGGGCCATGTGCATCCGCAGGTTGCGTTGCCGGCACTGCGTCGGCGCTTCCCCGCGTTCTGGCTGCGCCAGGGCGTGACCATCCTGCCGGCATTCTCGGCATTCACCGCCGGTGTGGTGCCTGTACTGGCGCCGGGCGAACAGCTGCTCGCCTGTGTGGAAGACAGCGTAGTGCCGCTACCGGTTCGCTGACGCGTCGAGACCTGCGCGGGATTACGACGGGCGGGCGGCGATTCCGTGCATCAGGCTGAAATCCTGCGTCGCCTCGTCGGCGTGGCGCGGCAGTGCCTGTATCGCCATCAGCATTTCCTGCGCGCAGGCGCGGATATGGCCGTGGCTTTCCGGTGATGCGTGGCTGATCAGACTGCCGACATGAAACTCGAACACATCTTCCAGTACGTCGGGCTGGTCCTCGTGCAGCATCCGCAGCAGACCGCGCAGCTTGCAGATTTCCGATTCCAGCTTCTCGACCGCGAACAACATGGCATCCTCCTCGTGCATCGTGCGGCGCATCCGGGCCGCAGCAGGCAACGACGGCGGCGCCACCCGGGCCACGCGATGATCGATCACGAAAAGGAAAGCGGGCGACGCGGCTGCCGCGTGCTCATCTCTTGTCGCACATACGGGGTGAGGCAATCGTTAAGTGCCGTAACGAAAGGCTTCACGCGGTGGCCGGCATTTCCACGCCCTGTAGCGGCAGGGGCGCAGCGGCAAGCGCCTGGATGAATGCCGGATCGAGCGGCAACGCGCCCAGCCATCCGTGCTGGGTGCCGCTGAGCACGCGCAGCATGTGCCCACGCCCGCCAGGCAGTCGTCCCATCGGCCCCAGCAGCACATCGCGCGCCTTTGCCCACGCATCGCGATCGGACTGGAACAGCGGCGTCAGCCAGCGGCTCCAGCGCTGATAGACCGCCACATGCGCACGTCGTTGCGCCTGGTAGGCCTGCAATGCCGGTTCGCCACCACCGTGGGTGCGTAACGCGTCGCGCAGTGCCAGTGCATCCAGCAGCGCCATGTTCACGCCCTGCCCCAGCTGCGGGCTCATCGCATGTGCTGCATCGCCTGCCAGCACCAGCCGCCCCTGATGCCAACGCTTCATCACGGCATCGCGGTACACCGCACGCGCCAGCTGACCGGCGTCGCGCAGATGGGCGAAGCGCGCGCCCGCCTGTGGCCACAGCGCATGCAGTTCTTCCAGCCACGGCGCCATGCCGTCGCCCTGCCAGCGGTCGAAATCCGCACGCGGCAGGCTCCAGAAAAAGCTCAGGCGAGGCGTGTCGTCACCGGGTCGGGTGCCCACCGGCAGCAGGCCGATCATCTTGCGCGCGGCGACGTAGCGCTGCCGCAGCTGCTGCATGTGCGGCCAGTCTTCGGCCGGCAACAGGCACCACAGCGCGCCCCACGGGTACACCCGGTCCAGCGCCGCGCCACCGTCGACGGCGTTGCGCAGCGTGGAGGCGGCGCCGTCGGCGGCAACCACCAGATCGAACGGTCCGTGCGTGCGACCGTCGCTGTCGCGCAGCCGCCCCTGCTGGTGATCGACCTCGACGATGGTCGTGCCCACGTGCAGCTCGCCGGCGCCTTCACGCGCCTGGTCCAGCACCGAGAACAACGCCCCGCGCTGCATGCCCATGCCGTGCAGTCGCGCATCCAGGCCGTCATAGCCCATGTCCATCACCGCGCGCTCGCACGGCGTATCGCCATACAGCCGTCGCACCGGCATGGCGTAGCCACGCACGGCCTCAAGCAGGCCCATCTGCCACAGCACCTGCAGTCCGCTGGGCTGCAGCAGGAATCCCGCACCCACCGGCCCGGGGGTCGGCACGCGTTCGAAGATCTCCACCTCGTGGCCATCACGGGTGAGCAGGATGGCCAATGCCTGGCCAGCGGTGCCGTATCCAATCACGGCGATGCGCAGTCGTTCCGTCATGCCTGCATTGTGCCATCGGCGCAGGGGCGGTACATCAGCTGCCCCTCTTCCGAGCAGATGTGCCGGGCTCCGCCACCACTGCCGGCTCTCCTGCGAATGTCCCCCGGCAGCCTCTGCGCGGCTGCCTCCTCCTTTACTTCGCAGGAGAGCCGCCAATGGTGGCAGCGCTCAGCTTTCATGGCCTCTGTTGGCGCGCGCGATTCCGCAACGGGAGCGCCTGTCCTTGCGTGCGCAGTAAAGGAGGAGGCGATGGCCGCAGGCCGGCGCCGGGGGACATTCGCACGCAAGGACAGGCGCTCCCGCCGCAAGAGCATCTTCACGGCCAGCAAAAAAAACCCCGCCGAAGCGGGGTTTTCAACGCACTATCGAGTGGATCACTCGGCCGGAACGATGTTCGAGGCCTGGGCGCCCTTCGGGCCCTGGGTCACGTCGTAGGTGACCTTCTGGCCTTCCTGCAGACTGCGGAAGCCCTTGGAGTTGATCGCGGAGAAGTGCGCGAAGACGTCGGCGCTGCCGTCCTCCGGCGAGATGAAGCCAAATCCCTTGGCGTCGTTGAACCACTTGACGGTACCGTTCGGCATGGTGATGCGTGACCTTATGCAATGAATGGGTGGTGTACGCTGAACCCGCGCACAAGCTGAGTATGCAAAGCTTGTTACGCGAAGACAATCACCCCCGCGCCAATTCGCCGACCAGTTCCGGAAGTCCGTTGCTGGCGGCCTGCACATTGGCGAGCACTTCGGCCATGGTGATCTCCTCACCATCACCGCACCCGGCGGCCCAGTTGGCAACGATCGCCAGGCAGGCGTAATCCAGCCCCAGCTCACGCGCCAGCGCCGCTTCGGGCATGCCGGTCATGCCGACCAGATCGCAGCCATCGCGGCGCATGCGCGCGATCTCGGCGATGGTTTCCAGCCGCGGGCCCTGGGTCGCGCCATAGCAGCCGCCATCGTGGACCTTCACACCGGTCACCTTCGCCGCCGCCAGGATCTTGCTGCGCAGCATCGGCGTATACGGATGGCCGAAGTCGACGTGCACCACGTCGGTGCCCTCTTCTTCGCAGATCGTGCTGATGCGGCCCCAGGTGTAATCGATTACCTGATCCGGGCAGGCCAGCACGCGCGGCCCGAAATCGTCACCGATGCCACCGACCGTGTTCAGCGCCAGCACCCGCTGCGCACCGATCTGCTGCAGCGCGGCCAGGTTGGCCCGGTAGTTGATCTTGTGCGGCGGCAACGAATGGCCTTCACCATGGCGTGCAAGGAAGGCCACGCGATGACCGAGCAATGTCCCGACCCGCACCGGGCCGGACGGCTTGCCGAAGCGGGTGTCGACTTCGTGGGTCTGCACGTCGTCAAGCTTGGCCAGGTTGTAGACACCGGTACCGCCAATCACGGCCAGGGCGATCTGTTGCATGGAAAGCACTCCAGAGAAAAAAGAACGCCGGCACCCGAGGATGCCGGCGGCGGGAAACGCAGGCCGCAGGCGGCCGCGTTGTTATTCCTTCATCGCGTAGATGGCCGGCACGCAGCGCAGGGTTTCGTTGACGTCCATGCCGAAACCGAACACGTAGCGATCCGGCAGCTCGATGCCGGCATAGTC
>NZ_JBFTNR010000216.1:0-5545 GCF_056665995.1 Stenotrophomonas sp. 05L44_2 | reverse complement strand
GTCAAGCGTATCTACGGTCTGCTGGAGCGTCAGTTCCGCAACTACTACAAGAAGGCCTCGACCAAGAAGGGCAACACCGGCGAGAACCTCCTGCAGCTGCTGGAAACCCGCCTGGACAACGTTGTCTACCGCATGGGCTTCGCCGTGACCCGTCCGGCTGCCCGTCAGCTGGTGTCGCACCGCGGCGTCACCGTGAATGGCAAGTCGGTCAACCTGGCCTCGTACCAGGTCAAGGCTGGCGACGCCATCGCCCTGTCTGAAAAGGCTGCCAAGCAGCTGCGCGTCCAGGAAGCCCTGACCGTCGCCGCCCAGCATGACCTGAGCCCGTCGTGGGTTGAAGTGGATTCCGGCAAGTTCTCCGGCATCTTCAAGGCTGTTCCGGATCGTTCGGATCTGCCTGCGGACATCAACGAAGCGCTGATCGTCGAGCTGTATTCGAAGTAATTCACATTGGAGAGCCCCCGGCGACGGCCGGGGGTTCACTAGGAGAACCCGCAACATGACGGTTACCGCCAACCAGGTTCTGCGTCCTCGCGGTCCGCAGATCGAACGCATTACCGACACCCGTGCAAAGGTCGTTATCGAACCTTTGGAGCGGGGTTACGGGCATACGCTGGGTAATGCCCTGCGTCGCGTGCTGCTGTCGTCCATCCCGGGCTTCGCCATCACGGAAGTCGAAATCGACGGCGTGTTGCATGAGTACACCACGGTCGAAGGTCTGCAGGAGGACGTGCTGGAAGTCCTGCTGAACCTGAAGGACGTGGCCATCCGTATGCACTCCGGCGACAACGCGACTCTGTCCCTGTCCAAGCAGGGTCCGGGCGTTGTCACCGCTGCCGACATCAAGGTCGACCACAATGTGGAGATCTTGAACGGCGACCACGTGATCTGCCACCTGACCAAGGACACGGCAGTGAACATGCGTCTGAAGATCGAGCGTGGTTTCGGCTATCAGCCGGCAGCTGCGCGTCGTCGTCCGGACGAAGAAACCCGTGCCATCGGCCGTCTGGTCCTGGATGCCTCGTTCTCGCCGGTCCGCCGTGTCGCCTATGCCGTGGAAGCGGCTCGTGTCGAACAGCGCACCGACCTGGACAAGCTGGTCATCGATATCGAGACCAACGGCACCATCGACGCCGAAGAAGCAGTGCGTACCGCTGCCGACATCCTCAGCGATCAGCTGTCGGTGTTCGGTGACTTCACCCATCGCGACCGCGGTGCGGCGAAGCCGGCCAACAACGGCGTGGATCCGGTGCTGCTGCGCCCGATCGACGATCTGGAGCTGACCGTGCGTTCGGCCAACTGCCTCAAGGCCGAGAGCATCTACTACATCGGCGATCTGATCCAGAAGACCGAAGTCGAGCTGCTGAAGACCCCGAACCTGGGTAAGAAGTCGCTSACCGAGATCAAGGAAGTGCTGGCCCAGCGTGGCCTGTCGCTCGGCATGAAGCTGGAGAACTGGCCGCCGGCCGGCGTCGCCAGCCACGGCATGCTGGGCTGATACCGCCTTTCTGCAAGACCGCATGGCCCCGTCGGCAACGACGGGGCCATTGCACCAAGGCAATACCGCCACGACGAACGAAGGTTCGCGGGCAGGTCGTCCAGGACGGATGGYCAGGACCAACCGCAGTCCGAGCAGCAGCGCCAGGAAGGCGACAACGATCCGCAAAGCCACATCATTAACCAAGGAATATCACCATGCGTCACCAGAAATCCGGCCGTAAGTTCAGCCGTACCAGCGCCCACCGCGAAGCGATGTTCAAGAACATGGCCGCCTCGCTGTTCAAGCACGAGCTGATCAAGACCACCCTGCCGAAGGCCAAGGAACTGCGCCGCGTCGCCGAGCCGCTGATCACCCTGGCCAAGGTCGACTCCGTCGCCAACCGTCGTCTGRCCTTTGCCCGCCTGCGCGACAACGAAGCCGTCGGCAACCTGTTCACCATCCTGGGCCCGCGCTACGCGAACCGTCCGGGCGGTTACCTGCGCCTGCTGAAGTGCGGCTTCCGCGCCGGCGACAACGCGCCGATGGCCTACGTTGAGCTGGTTGACCGTCCGGTCGTGGCTGAAGCCGTCGAAGAGTAATCGACGCGCGACACCCGTCATTCGGTGAAGAACCCGGCCTCGTGCCGGGTTTTTCCGTTTCTGGGCGACGGATGGAGATCCACGCCGGGCGTGGATGATCCCGCATGTTGCGGCGCGCGCGCCGGCGTGTTCCGACGGGCGCGACGTTGTGGCGGTTCGAACGGCGCGCACTCTCGGTTACGCTTGCGGTCCGTACTACACGAGCGTTGCCGATGAATCCTCTGCGCTGGCCTTTCCGCGCCCAGTTCCTGTTGGGCTTCCTGATCTGCGCGGGCCTGCTGGGCTACGCGATTTTCCTGCAGCTGAAGATGGGGCTGGAGCCGTGTCCGCTGTGCATCTTCCAGCGCCTGGCGTTCGCGGCCCTGGGCCTGCTGTTCCTGATCGGCGCACTGCATGGGCCGTCCAACCGTCCGGGGCGGGCGACCTACGGCATCCTCGCGTTCATCGCTGCCGCCGTGGGCGTGGGCATCGCCGCACGCCATGTCTACGTGCAGATGCTGCCGCCGGAAATGGGGGCGACGTGTGGCCCGCCGCTGGCCTTCCTGCGCGAGACCATGGGGCCGCTGGAAGTGTTCCGCACCGTGCTGACCGGCACCGGCAACTGCGGCAACATCGACTGGACGTTCCTCGGCCTGACCATGCCGATGTGGTCGGGCGTGTGGTTCGTGCTGCTGGCGCTGTGGGCGCTGGTGGTATCGCTGCGCAAGGTCAAGCACTGAGCCAGTCCGGAGCCACGCATGGCGTGGCTCGACTGTTTTCCGGTAGTGCCGGCCGCTGGCCGGCAGTCGGTGGTACCTCAGAAGTCCTGCTGCAGGCTCAGATAGGCGCCGCGACGTGGTCCCCATTGCGGTGCGAACACGCCGATGCCTCCGCCATCGCGCAGCTGGTAGCTGCGATCCAGCGCGTTGATCACCGCCAGTTGCACATGCAGCGGATGACCGCTGTCGGCGTTGAAGTCATGCGCGGCGCTGAGATTGACCTGCAGGTACGACGGCAGTTCGCCGCCATTGGGCACGCCCTCGATGTCCGAACGCAGGCCGCTGCCGTACACGTAGTTCGCACCGACCCGATTGTGGCCAGCGAACGCATAGCTGACGCCGCCGGAAGACGTCAGCTTCTGGTCGTGGTCCAGGTGGATCCAGTTCTGTTGCACGTAGGCCAGTGCATCCGGATCGAGGTTGTACTGGCTGGTGATGACCTGGGTGCCCATGGCCTTGTTGTAGGCCGCGTTGAAGTACGCGCTGATCGGCCCGTTGCTGTAGTCGGCGCTGAACTCCAGACCGTGGATGTGGCCGCGGCGATAGTTGAAGGTGGAATAGATGTAGGCGGCGCCGAACTGGCCTTCGTCCTGCAGGCGGTGCACGCGTCGGTCGTAGGCATCCAGGCCGAGGGTGAGGTGGTCGCCGACCTGCTGTGACACGCCGATATCGTAGTAGTCACTGCGCTCGGACAACGGCGTGTTGCTGCCATCGGCGGGTTGCTGGTTGCTGGTGCCATCGAACAGGGCCAGATCGCTGCCGGCAACCAGTTCGCTGGCGGGCGGGGTGAAGTATCGCGAATAGCCGGCGTGCACGGTGGTGCTGTCGCTGGCGTTCCAGACCACGCCCAGGCGTGGGCTGAGCTGGCCCTCGGTGTGACCGAAGGCCTTGAAGCGGTCGCCGCGCAGGCCGTAATTGACGGTCCAGTCATCGCCGATCCGCCACTCGTCCTGCACGTACAAGGCTGCGGTGCTGGCGTGGAAGGCATTGCGGTCCGGGATCAGCTGCGGCGTGGTGCTCGTCTGCCGCCCATCGGCGTCGACCGGGAAGACCCAGCTGCTGTTGTTGGCGGCGGCGTGTTCGTAGTTGCCATACAGGCCATAACGCAGGGTGTGGTTATCGCCCAGGGGGGTGGAGAAATCGGCCTGCAGGGTGTTGGCGCGGTTGCTGCGCCGGACCTGCGAGGCGACGCCGCTGAACTCCAGGTCGCCCACGACGTCCGGGTTGAAGGCCACATCACTGTAGCGCTGGCCGGCCGAGAGCTGGTACGCGGTCTGGCCAAGCGTGCCCTGCAGCACCAGSATGCCGAAGCGGGTGGCCTCGCGCTGGGTTTCGTCCAGCTGGCTGGAATCGAAGGTGGTGGTGTCCAGGTAGCCGAACTGCGGGGTCTGCCCCGGGTTGACCGGGATCTGGAAGCGGTTGTTGGCAAAGCCGGCGAACACGCTCAGGCGGGTGCTGTCGTTGACCAGATAGGTCAGGTCGGCAAAGGCCTTCCCCTGGTGGGTGTCGTCATGCAGCGGCCTGCGTGCGCTGGTGGGGTTCTCCAGCCCGACCTCGTTCTGGTCGTAGTTGCCGGTCAGGAACCAGCTCCAGCGGCCCTGGTTGCCCCACCAGGAGGCGTTCGGGTTGACCTTGCCGAACGAACCGGCGGTGATGCCAGCGCTGCCGCCGTTGCCCAGCTCGGCGCCACTGCGTGTGGTGATATCGACCACCGCGGCGGTGCGTTCACCGAACTGCGCCGGCAGGGCGCCGTCCATCAGGCGGATGCTCTTGATGGTGCGGGCATCCAGGGTCTGGCCGAAGCCGGAGATCGATTCGGGCAGCAGTACACCATTGATGCGGTACTGCAGGTTGGCGTGGTCGCCGCGCACGTGCACGCCGCCGTAGGAGTCCTGGACCACGCCCGGGGCCTGCAGAAGCACCTGGCTGAGCGGAGCGGAGGCGCCCAGCGGCTGCTTCTGGATGTCCTCGGCGGTGATCTGGTACTGGCTGCTGCCGATGTCCGGTGACAGGGCGTTGCGGGCCTGGTCGAGCTGAGCACTGACGGTGACTACGTCGAGGTCCTTGACCGCAGCCGCGCTGGCATCAGTGTCGGCGGCAAGCGCGGGTTGGCTGGTGAGGATCAGGGCGAAGGTGATGGCGGTGGTGAGCAGGGATGGCTTCATGGGAAATGGGCAGGAAGGGGGAGGGGGCCGGTCYATGAGGGAGTGTTACTCCGTAACAACTGCGTGCCGATCATGCGCCTGTCCGGCGATGGCGACCATGCCGTTTCTGGCCGATCACACGGCCCCTTTCCACACCGTTCAGGCAGTCATGACCGGGCCCGGCCCTTTGCGCCAGCGGCTGGCTCTGCGACCATGACCGCCCCCCACCCCCGGATGTCCGTGATGAGCCTGTCCGCCGTTCCGCCCGCCCCCGATCCTGCCGCCATCGCTGCTGGCGCCGCCTGGTCACCGGAGAGCTGGCGGGGCAAGACCGCGCTGCAGATGCCGACCTATCCCGATCCGGTGGCACTGGATGCCGCGCTGCACGAGCTGAAGCGGCTGCCGCCGCTGGTGACCTCGTGGGAGATCCTGGCGCTGAAGCAGCAGCTGGCCGACGCCCAGGAAGGCAAGCGTTTCCTGTTGCAGGGCGGCGACTGCGCGGAGAATTTCAGCGACTGCGAATCGGGCACGATCTCCAACCGGTTGAAGGTGCTGCTGCAGATG
>NZ_JBFTNR010000215.1:0-5568 GCF_056665995.1 Stenotrophomonas sp. 05L44_2 | reverse complement strand
GCTTGATGAAGACGAACGGGTTGAACTGCCTGCTGCGGTGAACGATCTGCCGCGTTGGGACGATCCTGCCGGCGCGGCTGCGGTGGCGCCCATCGAGCCAGCCGAGGTGGCCGTGCCCGAATACGCGCTGCAGGCCGAACAGGAGCCGCAGTTCCGCGGTGTGTTCGATCTGCCGGCCGAACCGCATGAGCATGAGACGGCTGCACCGGTCGACCTGCACGACGACCGTGCTGCCGCCGAGGACGCCGTCGGGTCTGCTGCAGACRATGGCCAYGACTGGGCACCGCGTATCGGCCAGGAGCGGCTGGAACTGGCCATCGCCTATCTGGACCTGGGCGACGCGCAGACCGCGCGCACCCTGCTGCAGGAGGTTGCCGAAGGGGGTGACCTGCATTGCCAGGCGCAGGCCCGCGAACTGCTGGCGCGTCTGCCCTGACACCCTTTCGACAAGGACCTGCGATGACCCGCGAACGCCGTCTCGACTATGTTGAATTCGCCTCGAGCGACCCGGCTGCGAGCCGCGCGTTCTTCGAGGTCGTGTTCGGCTGGTCGTTTGTCGATTACGGCAGCGACTACACCGCTTTCGATGATGGCCGCCTGCAGGGAGGCTTCTTCCGTGGCCAACCACAACGTGCCAGCGAAGGCGCGCCACTGCTGGTGCTGTATGCCGACCAGCTGGCGCCGATGGAAGCGGCGGTGCGTGCGGCCGGTGGTCAGATCGTGCGGACCGTGTTCTCTTTCCCTGGCGGCAGCCGTTTCCAGTTCGTCGAGCCCGGTGGCAACGAACTGGCGGTCTGGTCCGAGCGCGACCCGGCCTGAGCGCCGCCCCACCCGCAATATCGAGGTAGCACATGCGTTACGCGCTCGGCGTCGAGTACGACGGCAGCGATTTCAGGGGCTGGCAGAACCTGGGCGAGGGCGGACCCAGCGTCCAGGCCAGCCTGGAACAGGCCCTGTCATCGGTGGCCGATACCCCGCTGCAGGTGGTCTGCGCCGGCCGCACCGATGCCGGCGTGCACGGCCAGTGCCAGGTCGTGCACTTCGACACCGACGTAGTACGTGATCCGCGCGCGTGGATGCTCGGCACCACCACCCGCCTGCCGCGTTCGATCGCCGTGCGCTGGTGCGTGCCGGTGGCCGACGATTTCCATGCCCGTTTCTCCGCCCGCGCACGACGTTATCGCTACCGCCTGCTCAATCGCGAAGTGCGCCCGGCGCTGGGCCGGCAGACCCTGAGCTGGGAGCGGCGCCCGCTCGATGCCGAGCGCATGCACCTGGCCGGACAGGCCCTGCTGGGCGAGAACGATTTCAGCGCCTTCCGCTCGGTCCAGTGCCAGGCCCTGCATGCCCGGCGAGAGCTGCAGTCGCTGCAGGTCAGCCGCCACGACGACGTCATCGAGGTGGCGGTGCGCGGCAATGCATTCCTTCATCACATGGTCCGCAATATCGTCGGTTCGTTGATACTGGTCGGCAGTGGCGAGCAGCCGGTGGAGTGGATCGCCGAACTGCTGGCCGGGCGCGACCGCACCGTGGCCGGTCCCACCGCTCCTCCGCAGGGACTGGTGTTCCTGGGGCCGCTGTACCCCGACAACTGGCATCTGCCCGCCGAGGTAACGCTATGAGCCGCTCCTACTACCGTACCCGCATCAAGTTCTGTGGCATGACCCGTGCCGGCGACGTGCGCCTGGCCGGCGAGCTGGGCGTGGATGCGGTGGGCTTCATCTTCGCCCGCGAGAGCAGCCGCCGGGTCGCGCCGGCCGAAGCGCGCGCGATGCGCCAGGCCATCGCACCGATGGTCGACGTGGTGGCGYTGTTCCGCAACAACAGCAGGGAAGAAGTGCGCGAGGTGCTGCGTACCGTGCGGCCGACCCTGCTGCAGTTCCATGGCGAGGAAGACGAGAGCTTCTGCCGCAGCTTCAACATGCCTTACCTGAAGGCGATCGCCATGGGCGGGCGCGAGGAGATCAATGCGCGCACCCTGCAGCTGCGCTACCCCAGCGCCGCCGGCTTCCTGTTCGACAGCCATGCGCCGGGCGGCGGCGGCGGTACCGGCGTGGCCTTCGACTGGTCGCGTATCCCCACCGGCCTGCACCGGCCGTTCCTGCTGGCCGGAGGCCTGACGCCGGAGAACGTGCATGACGCCGTGCTGGCGACCCTGCCGTGGGGCGTGGATGTCTCCAGTGGCATCGAACTGGAGCCGGGCATCAAGGACGGCTACAAGATGCGCACGTTCGTGGAAGAAGTCCGGCGCTCCGATTGCGCCGTGCTGGATTGAGACACGGTCACTTCCGAGGTGTCCGGTCTTCACATTTGAGCCTGCACACCCTCTTCACATAGGATGATCCCCAAGCGTGCTGGCCATGAGGGCCGGCACGAGGATCGACGGAGCCGCTGGTGGCGTGCTCCGAACGGGCGCCTGGCGCCCCCGCCCAGGAAGGCAAGCGATGCAGGAATTCCTAACCGTCGTACTCGGTTATCCGACCCTCCCGTACAGCGTCGCGCTGGCGGTGGCGGTYCTGTATTGGGGGATTGCCGCCTTTGGCCTGGTCGATGACGGTTTCGGCGAGGCCGGTGCCGATGGCGCCCTTGAAGGCGATGCCCATCTCAGTGGCCTGTCAGCGCTGCTGGCGCGCTGGGGCCTGGGCGGCGTGCCGCTCATGGTGGTGGTGACGCTGCTGAGCCTGTTCGCCTGGACCCTCACCTACTTCATCCATCTGTACCTGCTGCTGCCGTTGCCCGACCTGCTGCGCTGGTCATTGGGCACCGTCGTGGCGGTGCTCGCACCCCTGCCGGCGGTGCCGGTCACCGCGCTGCTGCTGCGTCCCATCCGCCGCTTCCTGCTGCGCCTGCGCCCGGTGCCGCAGGCCTCGCTGCTGGGCCGGGTCGGCGTGGTCGCTTCGCCGAAGGTCGACGCACGCAGTGGCCATGCCACCGTCGATGACGGCGGTGCCGGCCTGGTCCTGCAGATCCGCAGCGACATCGAACTGCAGCGCGGCGAGCGCATCGTGCTGGTCGAGCACGTGGCTGCACAACACCATTACCGGGTGGTCCGCGCCGACGCGGTCGCCCTCGACTTCCAGGACAACCTGCTTCCGGGCAACAAGGAGAAACATCAATGACGTTGGCATCCGTGCTCCCCTTCCTGATCATCGTGGGCGGCGTCCTCGCCCTCCTGCTCGGCGTGGCGGGCCTGTTCAAGGCGTTCTACCGCAAGGTCGACCAGGGCGTGGCCCTGATCGTCAACGACATGAGTKCSACCCCGAAAGTGCATTTCACCGGYGCGCTGATCATTCCCGTGCTGTACCGCGCCGAGCTGATGCGGATCAGCCTGATCACCCTGCAGATCGACCGCCGCGGCAAGGAAGGCCTGATCTGCCGCGACAACATGCGCGCCGACATCGCCGTGGCGTTCTACCTGCGCGTCAACGAGACCCAGGCCGACGTACTGCGCGTGGCCAAGGCGATCGGCGCCGACCGCGCGTCGGACAAGCATGCCGTCGATGAGCTGTTCAACGCCAAGTTCTCCGAAGCACTGAAGACGGTCGGCAAGAAGTTCGATTTCACCGAGCTGTTCGAGAAGCGCCAGGAATTCCGCGACGAGATCATCGCGGTGATCGGCAACGACCTCAATGGGTATGTGCTGGAAGACGTGGCCATCGACTACCTGGAGCAGACTCCGAAGTCGCTGCTGGACCAGTTCAACATCCTCGATGCGCAGGGCATCCGCAAGATCACCGAGCTGACCGCTGCGCAGAACGTGGTGACCAACGAGCTGGAGCAGAACGAGAAGCTGGCCATCACCAAGAAGAACGTCGAAGCCCGCGAAGCACTGCTGGCCCTTGAACGGCAGCAGGCCGAAGCCGAGGCACGGCAGAAGCGCGAGATCGAGACCATCCGTGCGCGCGAGGAAGCCGAGACCGCCAAGGTGCAGGAAGAGCAGCGCCAGCTGTCCGAGAACGCCCGCATCGAAGCGCAGCAGGTGATCGACATCCGCGAGCAGAACCGCATGCGCGAAGTTGAAGTGGCCGAGCAGAACCGCCAGCGCGCCGTGGCCATCGAAGCCGAGCGCGTCGAGCGCGCACGCCAGCTGGAGCAGGTCACCACCGACCGCGAAGTGCAGCTGCAGGGCGTGGAGCGCGACAAGGTGGTCGAGCAGGGCAAGATGGACGTGGCCAACATCACCCGCGAACGCATCTCCATCGACAAGACCGTGGCGCAGGAAGAAGAGCGCATCAAGGAAGTGCGCGAAGTCTCCGAGGCCGACCGCCAGAAGCAGGTGTTGATCCTGGAAGCCGAGGCGAAGGCGCAGGAATCGCTGGTGCGCGAAGTGAAGGAAGCCCAGGCCCGCGAGACCGCCTCCAAGCATCGCGCGGTGGAGCTGACCACGCTGGCGCAGGCCGAGCACGAAGCCGCCGGCAAGCAGGCCGAGGCCAAGCGCCTGCTGGCCGATGCCTTCCGCGCCGAGCAGGCCGCACCCGGCCTGGCCGAAGCGCAGGTACGCGAAGCGTCGGCGCTGGCCATCGAGAAGGTTGGCATCGCCGAGGCGCGCGTGATCGAAGCCAAGGCCGAAGCGAACCTGAAGCAGGGCAGCAACGAGGCGCGCGTGCTGGCCGAGACGCTGCAGGCCCAGGCACAGGGCGAGGAGAAGATGGGCCTGGCCCGCGCCACCGCCACCGAATCGCTGGGCAACGCCGAAGCCGGCGTGGTGCAGAAGAAGCTGTTGGCCGAGGCCGAGGGCCTGGTCCGCAAGTTCGAGGCCATCGCCTCGCTGAGCGACCAGGCGCGCGGCCATGAAGAATTCCGCATGATGCTGGACAACAGCCTGAAGCAGGCGCTGGCCTCGATCGAAGCCGGCAAGGAAGTCTCGCGCGAGAACGCCGGCGTCATCGCCAGCGCGCTGCGCAACGCCGACATCGACCTGGTTGGCGGCGACGGCGGCATGTTCGAGAACCTGATCAAGGCGGTTTCGCTGGGCAAGTCGATCGAGGGCTTCGCCGGCAAGAGTCCGATCGTGCAGGACCTGATGCAGCGCTACCTGGGCGTCAACGTGGCCGACAATGCACCGCGGCAGATCGCCGAGGACGCAGAGACCGTGCCCGTCGCGGCGACCGTCGTGGTCGACAGCGCGCGCTGATCCACCCGGCGATGGCCATCGCCATCGCCCACCCGTGCCGGCCGCATCGACGGCCGGCCGTCCGTGAGCCGGAAACCTGCTGATGTCCGAAACCAAACCGTCCACCGAGTCCGTCGCACCAGAGGCTGCCGGCGATACCGTCGACCAGGCCGTAGCCCAGGGCGGCGCCTATGAAGTCCTGCGGCGCCGTCTCGGCGAACAGGGCCAGCGCCTGCAGGCCGTTGCCGAGCAGCTGAACCGCCAGCGCCTGGCCGAGTTCGGCGACAGCCGCCTGGAGGTGGTCGGCCGTTTCCGTATCCGCAGCGAGAACAACTGTGTCGGCCGCGACATCGTCCAGGTCGGCCCGGATCGCCTGCTGTTCGGCTACAACGTGTTCATCGGGCTCAAGACCCAGACCCGCATCGAAGATGTGTTCGGTCTGTACCGGCTGGTAC
>NZ_JBFTNR010000214.1:0-5573 GCF_056665995.1 Stenotrophomonas sp. 05L44_2 | reverse complement strand
CCCACGGCCTGGGCCTGTACCGCACCGAATTCCTGTTCCTGCAGCGCAACGAGCTGCCGGACGAAGAAGAACAGTTCCAGACCTACCGCGATGCGGCGCTGGGCATGAGTGGCCGGCCGGTGACCATCCGCACCCTCGACCTGGGTGCAGACAAGGCCGACCGCACCGGCCTGACCCTGAGCAACGAGGAAAACCCGGCGCTGGGCCTGCGCGGCGTGCGCCTGTCGCTGGCGCGGCCCAAGGTGGCCGACACCCAGATGCGCGCGATCCTGCGTGCCTCGGCCTACGGCAAGCTGCGCGTGCTGGTGCCCATGGTCAGCACCCGCGACGAACTGCTGGCGGTGCGCCGGCGCATGCTGAAACTGGGCGAGCAGCTGCGCGCCGAGGGCCACATGGTGGCCGAGCATGTGCCACTGGGCGCGATGATCGAAGTACCCGCCGCCGCGCTGGCGCTGGAGAGCTTCATCGATCTGGTCGACTTCCTGTCGATCGGCACCAACGATCTGGTGCAGTACCTGCTGGCCGCCGACCGCAACAACGAAGCCCTGGGCGAACTGTATTCGCCGCTGCATCCGGCCGTGCTGCGCCTGCTGCAGATGGTGATCGAGACCGGCGCACGCCATCGCATTCCGGTGGCGGTATGCGGCGAAATCGCGGGCGACGCACGGATGACCCCGCTGCTGCTGGCACTGGGCCTGACCGAGTTCAGCCTGCACCCGGGCACCCTGCTGGAAGTACGTCGTGCTGTCCGTGATGCCGATCTGGGAGCCCTGCGCGCCCGCGCACCGAAGCTGCTGGGCATGCGTGACCGCCGCGGCATCGAGCGCTGGCTGGCGCTTGTGGCGGACGCGTCCTGACCCCCGCGCTACGCGCTCGCCGGGCACGGCCCGGCGCTACCGCCGCGTGTCACCTTTGGTAGCGCCGGGCCATGCCCGGCGGATTCGATCTGGAGCAGCAGCCCCTTGTTGTTCAAGGAGCGCGCCGACAGGCGGGGGATGAGGTGGCATGCGTGGACCCCAGTGGCCTGTGGCCAGCGGGGTATGCGCTGAAACATCCCCTTGCGATAATGACACGCTGAACACCCCTGTTGCCGCATCCTTGCTGGGATCGCGGCTTTTCTTWTCCCGCRGGAGCTGCGATGGCYGARGCCGTACGCCACGACAAGACKGCRCGCCAGYTGCGGMTGYTGTCCGATGCACTGGACAGCGGKCGRCTGGGYCCGGTACGCCGTCTGGTCAATACCCTGGCGCCGGYCGAGATCGGCAACCTGCTCGAATCGTTGCCGCCGGGCAAGCGTGAGATCGTCTGGGGCCTGGTCGATCCGGAAGACGATGGCGAGGTGCTGGTCCACGTCGGCGACGACGTGCGCGAAAGCCTGCTCGCGGACATGGACCCGGACGAAATCATCGCCGCGGTCGAAGACCTCGACATCGACGATCTGGCCGATCTGGTCGAAGACCTGCCGGACACGGTCATCGACGAAGTCCTCAAGTCGATGGACCGCGAGAACCGCGAGCGCCTGGAGCAGGTGCTGTCCTACCCCGAGGACAGCGCCGGCCGCCTGATGAACCCGGACGTGGTGACGGTACGCGCCGACGTCAACGTCGATGTGGTGCTGCGCTACCTGCGCCTGCGCGGCGAACTGCCGGACCACACCGATCACCTGTTCGTGGTCAGCCGCCGCCACCAGTACCTGGGCCGGGTGTCGCTGGCCTCGCTGGTGACCCACGAAGACACCACCCCGATCAACCGCCTGATCGACGATGAGCAGCCTGCCATCGATGTCGGCGAGAGCGACCAGGAAGTGGCGCGGCAGTTCTCCGACCATGACTGGATCTCCGCGCCGGTGGTGGATGACAACAACATCCTGATCGGCCGCATCACCATCGATGACGTGGTCGACATCATCCGTGGCCAGGCCGAGCACCAGGCGCTGGGCGCCGCCGGCCTGGACGAGGACGAGGACCTGTTCAGCCCGGTCTGGCGCGCGATGCGCCGCCGCTTGATGTGGCTGTCGGTGAATCTGTGCACAGCCTTCCTGGCCTCCAGCGTGGTCGGCCACTTCGAGGGCACCATCGACAAGCTGGTCGCCTTGGCGGTGTTGATGCCGATCGTCGCCGGACTCGGCGGCAACGCCGGCACCCAGGTGCTGGCACTGATGGTGCGCGGCCTGGCACTGGGCCAGGTCGGCAGTTCCAACGCACGCACGCTGCTGTGGAAGGAAGTGCGGGTGGCCCTGCTCAATGGCGTGGTGCTCGGTTCGGTGCTGGGCCTGATCGTGCTCGCCTGGTTCCACTCGCCCGGACTCTCGGCCGTGATCGCCATCGCGCTGACCTGCAACCTGTTGTTCGCGGCACTGGCCGGCGTGCTGGTGCCCCTGGGCCTGAAGCGCTTCGGCTTCGATCCGGCGCTGGCCAGCGGCATCTTCCTGACAGCGGTGACCGACTCGATGGGCTTCTTTACTTTCCTCGGCCTGGCCACCATGGTCCTGCTGCACTGACTGGAACTGCCATGGCAACGACGATCGAAAACTACTTTGCGCCGGGTTGGCGCGACCAGCTTCACACCTGTGCCGCCTGCGAGTGGAAAGGCAGTTCGCGGGCAATGGTGATGGAACTGGACGAGGACGCCACCGAGTATGTGTGCCCGGTGTGCGACAACCCGTTGCTGGTGGTGCTGCACCCGGACATGGCGCAGGTGCAGGCCGCAGCCGCAGGCGGCAATGCCGAAGCACAGGAGCAGCTGGAGATCATCGCCAGCTTCCCGCGCCCGCAGTGATGCGGCGCACGATGCCGGGCCGGTCGCGGCGCACTACCATCGAGGCGACATCGCCCTCATGGGAACCGCAATGCTTCGATCGCTTCTGCGCTGGCTGCCGCTGCTGGCCCTGCTGATGTTGACCGGGTGTGCCAGTACGCCGCCCGGTGCCCGCGGCCACTTCGAGGCACGTGCGGTGAAGGTGGACGGCGACACCGCCTACTACCAGGTGTTCATACCGGCCGCTGCCGCGCGCGCGGCTGGTCCGCTGCCGGTGGTGCTGTTCCTGCACGGCTCCGGCGAGCGCGGCGGCGATGGCGTGAAGCAGACCCACGCAGGCCTGGGCCCGTACCTGCGTCGGCACGCGGCCGACTTCCCCGCGCTGGCGGTGTTTCCGCAGGTTCCCGGCGACGAGGAATGGAGCGGCCGCAACAACCGCGTGGCGATTGCGGCACTGGACGCCACGATCGCCGAGTTCGGCGCTGACCCGGCAAGGCAGTACCTGACCGGAATGTCGATGGGCGGCTATGGCAGCTGGAACATCGCGCTGGACGATCCGAAGCGCTTTGCCGCGATCGTGCCGGTGTGCGGTGCGGTGCTGGCACCACGTGCGGTACGCCCTACCCTGTTCGTCGAGCAGGTGGCGAACGAAGCGGATCCCTATGCGGTGATCGCGCAACGGTTGCAGCGCACCCCGATCTGGATCTTCCACGGCGCGCTGGATGACGTGGTGCCACCGGATGATGATCGCCGGCTGCATGCAGCGTTCCAGACCGCCGGCGCGCGCGACGTGCGCTATACCGAGTACGCGGAGGGCAACCACAATGCCTGGGATGCCACCTACGCCGACGCGGCGATGTGGGCGTGGCTGTTCGCCCAGAAGCGCTGAGCGCTTGCTCCGGTAGAGGCCAACCTTGGTTGGCCCCCTTCTGGTAGATGCCAACCTTGGTTGGCACCAGCCTACCCAAGATCAAGCCATTCCCCGATGTCCGTCGCAAGCGTGTCCGCCCAAGCTTGCGGCATGCAAAACGTCCGCCTCCTGCTCGGCCGTCGCTCCAGCATCGGTCTCAGCTACATCCTGACTACCGTCGTGGATCGTCGTGCGCCCCTGTTCGCCAACGACGCTGCCGCAGCCCTGGCAATCCAGGAATTCCAGAGGCTGGATCAGGAAGGCTTCACCCGCTCGATCGCCTACGTGGTCATGCCCGATCACATCCACTGGCTGCTCGAACTACGTGCGGGAACACTGGAAACCGTCATGAAGCGCTTCAAATCGCGCACGGCGCAGCAGGCAAACCGGTTGTTGGGAAGGGGCGGGCGCTTCTGGCAGGCCTGCTACCACGATCATGCGATCCGCTCGGACGAATCGTTGTACCGGCATGCGATGTACCTGATGGGCAATCCGATCAGGGCGGGTCTGACGACGCAGTTGGGGCAGTATCGGCACGCATGGTGCGAGTGGGAGCTCGAGGCCTTGGGTGATCGACCGGAGGCATTCAGCACGGACGGATAGTGCCAACCAAGGTTGGCATCTACCAAAGCAGTGCACGTGCCAACCCAGGTTGGCACGCACCAACGCAGCAATCGGAGGCAATCAACCCAGCAGGGTTTCCAGCACGGCCATGCGTACGGCGACGCCGTTGGCGACCTGGCGCAGCACCCACGACTGCGGGCCGTCGGCCACTTCATCGGTCACTTCCACGCCGCGGTTGATCGGCCCCGGGTGCAGCACGGCGGCATCCTTGCCGGCGCGGGCCAGGCGTGCGGTGTTCAGGCCGTACTGTGCGTGGTACTGCTCCAGCGACGGCACCAGGCCTTCTTCCATGCGCTCGCGCTGCAGGCGCAACATCATCAGCGCGTCGACGCCTTCCAGCATCGCGTCGAAATCATCACCGACCACGCAGCCCTTGAGGGTGTCGTCGTCAGGCAGCAGCGACTGCGGGCCGCATACGCGGATCTCGCCCACGCCCAGCGTGCGCAGGGCATGCAGGTCGGTGCGGGCCACGCGCGAGTGCTTGACGTCACCGACRATCACCACCTTCATCTTCGAGAAGTCCGGGCCCTTGGCCTGGCGCAGGGTCAGCATGTCCAGCAGGCCCTGGGTCGGGTGCGAGCTGCGGCCGTCGCCGGCATTGACCAGCGCGGTGCCCTCGCCCGCCACCGCAGCCAGCGCCGCCACGGCGCCGTCATCGGGGTGGCGCACCACGAAACCGCGCACGCCCATCGCTTCCAGGTTCTTCAGCGTGTCGCAGGCGGTTTCGCCCTTGCGCGTGGACGARGTSGAGGCRTCGAAGTTCAGCACGTCCGCRCCCAGCCGCTGCGCSRCCARMTGGAACGARCTGCGSGTRCGSGTGGAGGGTTCGAAGAACARCGTGCAYACCGCCGMKCCGCCCAGCACGTGGCGCTTGTTACCGACACGGCCGACCGCGGCATCGCGGATCTGGCCAGCGCGGTCGAGCAGTTGCACCAGGGTGTCGCGGGGAAGACCTTCAAGCGTCAACAGGTGGCGCAGGCGGCCGGAGTCATCGAGTTGCTGGGCGGTCATGGCGGGGTTCGTATCGTCAGGGAATGGGAATGGCGTCGTCCGGCGACGACAACCAGCGGTCGATGATCACCGCCGCAGCCACGGCATCGAGCGCAGCCGCGTCGCGGCGACGCTTGCGCCCTTCGGCGCGCTCGACGGCGAAGCGGCGGGCGGCCTCGACCGAGCTGGAACGCTCGTCGATCATCACCACCGGCAGCTTGAAACGTTCCCGCAGCTGGCGGGCAAAGCCCTGCGCGCGCTTGCGGTTGGGCTGGTCCTGGCCGTCCAGGGT
>NZ_JBFTNR010000213.1:0-5582 GCF_056665995.1 Stenotrophomonas sp. 05L44_2 | reverse complement strand
TCGGTGGGCAGGTCCACCTGCTTGATGCGCAGGTCGATCATCTGCATGCCCAGCCCGGCAACGGCTTCGTTGATGCCCTTCAGCTGCTCGGCGATCAGCTCGCTGCGGTCGCCGGACACCAGCTGCTGCAGGGTGCGCGAGTTGATCTGGTTACGCAGCGAGTCGGTGATGATCGGTGCCAGGCGGGCGTTGGCGATACGCGGATCGCCACCGGTGGCACGGAAGTAATCGCCCACGTTGGAGATGTAACCGATGGCGAAGAAGTCGACGCTGACGTCCTTCTGCTCGGCCGTGAAGTAACGGGCCGGCGCGGTGTCCAGCACCTGGAAGCGGCGGTCGAACACCCGCACCGTTTCCACCACCGGCAGCTTGAAGTGCAGGCCCGGCTTGATGTCCGAACGCACCACCTTGCCCAGGTTCAGGACCATGGCGGTCTGGTCCTCACGGACCACGTACACCGAGCCGAGCAGGCCCAGCAGCACCGCTACGACAACGGCGATCCAGATTGAATTTCTCATCGGCTGCCCTCCTCACGGCCGCTCGAACGCCCGGTCGGGCGGCCCACCGGCCGGCCCGGATCACGGGAAGCTTCCACTGCGGTGGTACCCGGCAGCGACGGCATCACCACATCGGGGTTCGGAACCGGCGCCGGTGCCGAGGTGCTGGCACGGGTATCACCGGTCATCGGCACGTAGATCAGCTGGCGGCCATCGCCACCAATGACCTTGCGGTTCTCGCTCAGCACCTGCTGCACCGTTTCCAGCCACAGGCGCTTGCGGGTGACTTCCGGTGCGTCCTTGTACTGGGCCTGCAGCAGGCTGAAGCGCTGACCATCACCCTCGGCCTTGGACACCACGGCCTGCTTGTAGCCCTCGGCGGTGGTACGGGCACGCGAGGCCTGGCCGCGCGCTTCAGGCACGACCTTGGCCGCATAGGCCTGGGCTTCGTTGATCAGGCGCTCCTTGACCTGCTGGGCACCGTTGACCTCGTCGAAGGCCGGCTTGACCTCCTCCGGCGGACGGGCGTCCTGCAGGGTCAGGCCGGTCACGGTCAGACCGGTCTTGAAAGCACGCAGCAATGTCTGCAGGCGCTCTTCGGCGGCCACGGCCAGCGGGCCACGGTTGTTCAATACGGCGTTGAGGTCGGCGCGACCGACTTCCTCGCGCACCGCGCTCTGCGCCGACTGTTCCAGCACCTGGTTGGCATCAACGGTGCCGAACAGGTACTGCTGCGGGTCATCGATGCGGTACTGGACGTTCAACGAGACATTGACGATGTTCTCATCGCGGGTCAGCACCGGCACCTGGATCGAGAAGGTCTTGATCTCGGTGGCGTTGACCTTGGTGACCGATTCGATCGGCCAGGGCAACTTGAAGTTCGGGCCAGGGGTCAGGACGCGCGAGAACTGGCCGAAGCGCAGCACCACGCCACGCTGCTGTTCGCCGATCAGCTGGAAGCTGGAGAACAGCACCAGCAGGACCACTGCCGCCACCACCCAACGCAGGATGCCGCCGTCGAACAGATCCTTCAGCGGTCCGGGCAATCCGCCCCAGCCGCCACCATTGCCACCGCCGCGCGACCCGAACGGCCCGCGTCGATTGTCCTCGGGGCCTTGTCCGCCCTTGTTGCCGCCGGGTGTATTCCAGGCCATGCACGCTCCATCAAGATGTGGGCTGCGACGCGGGCCCTTCCCGCAACGCCAGCCGTTAACCACTACCGATCATACAAGATGGGGCGGACCGGCAGGATTGAAAGGGGCCGGAGCGGGTAAGGTGGCGTTTTCCTCGAAGTCAGGCAACGCCGATGGCCCCCACCACCCCGTTCACCGCCTTCCGCATCGAAAAAGACGACGCCGGCTACCGCAGCGGCCTGGTCCCGCTGCGTCTGGACGACCTCAACCCCGGCCAGGTGCTGATCCGCGCCCACTGGTCCTCGGTCAACTACAAGGATGCCCTGGCCGGCACCGGCAAAGGCCGCATCCTGCGCCGCTTCCCGCTGGTGGGCGGGATCGACGTGGCCGGCACGGTGGTCGCCTCCACCGATCCGGCCTGGCGCGAGGGCGATGCGGTACTGGCCACCGGCTGTGGCCTCAGCGAAACCCGTGATGGCGGCTACAGCCAGTATGTGCGACTGGAATCGAGCGCGGTCATCGCCCAGCCGGCGGGCTTGAGCCCACGCGAGGCGATGGTGCTGGGCACCGCCGGCTTCACCGCCGCGCTGGCGCTGCTGCGCCTGCAGGACAACCGGCAGACGCCCGAGCTTGGGCCACTGGCGGTTACCGGCGCCAGCGGTGGGGTCGGTGCTCTGGCCGTGGACATCTTCAGCCGCGCCGGCTATGCCGTGCACGCGATCAGCGGCAAACCGGAACAGAGCGACTTCCTGCGCGGTATCGGTGCTGCCGAGGTGCTGCCGCGTGATGCCCTTGCCGACACCGGTCCGCTGCAGTCGGCACGTTTCGGCGGTGGCCTGGACAACGCCGGCGGGCCGATGCTGGCCAGTCTGCTGGCCCAGACCGTGCCTTACGGCAGCGTGGTCAGTGCGGGACTGGCCGCCAGCCCGACGCTGGACATGACCGTAATGCCCTTCATCCTGCGCGGTGTCTCGCTGCTCGGCGTTTCGTCGGCCAATGCCCCGCGCGCGCTGCGCGAAGAAGTGTGGGCACGCTTGGGTGACGCGTGGAAACCGCAGCACCTGGACCGCATCTGCACCGCCGAAGTCGGTCTGGACGGTCTGCCTGCGGTGTTCGATCGCATGCTGGCGGGCGGCTCGCTTGGCCGCACGGTGGTGCGGATCGACTGAACGTCGCAGGCAGGCGACGGACGGCAGCTGTCGCCCTCCCGCCAACAGGATGCCGGCACTACACTTCCGGCATCACATGGGGAACAACATGGCACGCATTCTGATCGTCGACGACTCACCGTCGCAGCTGTTGGGGATACAGCGCATCGTCGAGAAGCTCGGGCACCAGATCCTGACCGCCACCGATGGTGCGGCCGGAGTGGAGACCGCCAAGGCCGAGCTGCCCGACCTGGTGCTGATGGACGTGGTGATGCCCAACCTCAATGGCTTCCAGGCGACCCGCACGCTCGCCCGCGATGAGGCGACCCGGCATATTCCGGTGATCCTGGTGACCACCAAGGACCAGGACACCGACCGCATGTGGGGCATGCGCCAGGGCGCCAAGGCCTAYATCACCAAGCCGTTYTCRGAAGACGAACTGTCCGARGTGCTGGAGCGGGTGTTCGCCGGTCAAGGCTGACCCACCGCTCCGGTAGATGCCAACCTTGGTTGGCACGCCTCTGCTCTGGTAGATGCCAACCTTGGTTGGCACGCCTCTGCCGGCCAGCGGCCGGCACTACCGCAAGGCGTGCGGACCGAGGTCCGCACCCACCGAAGCGAATTTCAGATCGTTTCGCCAAACGCCTTGGCCAGATTCCGATAGGCCTTCTTCTGCGCGTCGTCCGTCGCCGCCGGGGCGACAATCTCCAGCTCGACGATCTGGTCGCCCTCCGGGCTGCCCGGCAGGCCGCGCCCACGCAGCCGCAGCTTGCGACCGGCGTCGGAATCGGCCGGAATCTTCAGTTCCACCGCGCCGCCCAGGGTCGGCACGCTGATGCTGGTGCCCAACGCGGCCTGCCACGGGGTGACCGGCAGCGTGTACAGGATGTTGCGGCCGTCGACCTCGAACTGCGGATGCGCGGCGTACTCCACTTCCAGCAGCAGGTTGCCGCCGTGATTGCCCTGCCCGGCCAGGCGGATCACCTGCCCGGGACGGATGCCCTTGGGCACGCGCACGTCCAGCTGCTTGCCGTTGACGGTGATGCGCAGGCTGTCGCCGCTGTAGGCCGCCTCCAGCGGTACCGACAGCTTGGCCCGGGTATCGCGGTTGGGCGCATGGCCATGGCTGCTGAAGCCCGGGCCCGGGCCCGGGCCCGGGCCTGCACCCTGGCCGCCGCGCTGGCGCGCGAACAGGCTCTCGAAGAAGTCGCTGAAACCACCGTTGGGGCCACCGCCGCCGAACACTTCCTCGAAATTGAAACCGCCACCGCCGTAGTTCGGCGGCACGTTGAATTCCTCGCCCGGACGATAGCCCTGCGCACGCAACTGGTCATAGGCGTTGCGCTTCTCGGGATCGCGCAAMGCCTCGTAGGCCTCGTTGATGGCCTTGAACTTGTCCTCGGCCCCGGCCTCCTTGCTGACGTCCGGGTGGTACTTGCGTGCCAGCCGGCGATAGGCGGTCTTGATTTCCGCCTCGCCCGCGCTCGGTTCCACCCCCAGGGTGGCGTAATAATCCTTGAATTCCATCCAGCTACCTCGATTCGCTTCGGCCGCGCCGGTGGGCGCCGCCCCGGGTTCATTCTACGCGCCGGCGATGCTACGCCGCCGGTCGTGCGGCAACGGTGAGGCCGACTGATCCAGCGCAATGCGCCTGCCATCGCCCGGCCCCATGCTGTGGCTGACAGCCCGCCGCGGACGACGGAGATGGGGTGTATACATGGGTTTTCCAATGTCTTGACGCGTCCGTCCCCTCCTGGCCCCTACCCTCACCCAGCAAGGAGTTCCCATGACCATCCATGTCGGCGACCGTATTCCGGAAGTCACTCTCAAGCGCATCCGCGAAGGCATCGAGACCCTCGATACCCACGCCCTGTTCGACGGGCGCAAGGTGGTGCTGTTCGCCGTGCCCGGTGCGTTCACCCCCACCTGCTCGGCCCGCCACCTGCCCGGGTACGTGGAAAAGTTCGAGGCGTTCCGCCAYCGCGGCATCGAYGTSTWCTGCRTGGCGGTCAACGACCCGTTCGTGATGAARGCCTGGGCCACCGACCAGCACGTACCCGACGGTCTGCTGATGTTGTCCGACGGCAATGCCGAACTGACCCGTGCACTTGGCCTGGAGCTGGATGCAAGTTCATCCGGCATGGGCACGCGTTCGCGTCGCTTTGCCCTGTACGTGGTGGACGGCACGGTGCGCGCGGCTTGGATCGAGGAGCCCGGCCAGTTCGAGGTGTCGTCAGCCGACTACGTACTGGATCACCTGCCCACCTGAAACCCTGACTGCAGAGGAAACCGGCCAGCCATGTCCAACAAGCCAGCCAAAGCCAGCAACACCTCCCCTTCCGCCAAGGTCGCTGGCATCAGCGATCGCCAGACCCTGCGCGAGCGGGCACGGAAGAACATCGAGGACGGAGCGATCACCGACAGCTACAGCGCCGACCGCAAGGTGGTGATCAAGCTGCTCAACGACGCGCTGGCCACCGAATATGTATGCGTGCTGCGCTACTACCGGCACTACTTCATGGCCAAGGGCATGCTGGCCGATGCGGTCAAGGGCGAGTTCCTCGAGCACGCACAACAGGAGCAGGCGCACGCCGGCAAGCTGGCCGAGCGCATCGTCCAGCTCGGCGGCGCGCCTGACCTCAATCCGGACACGCTGACCGCACGCTCGCACGCCGAATACAAGGAAGGCAGCGACCTGCGCGACATGGTCCGCGAGAATCTGGTGGCCGAGCGCATCRCCATCGACAGCTACCGCGAGATGATCAACTTCATCGGCGACAGCGATACCACCACCAAGCGCATCC